>JALGUI010000063.1 GCA_029820915.1 Candidatus Zipacnadia bacterium
TACGCGGTGGCCGACATCCTGCGCCTGGAGGCCAACCGGCCCTACCAGCTCGTCTACTCGAAGACCGCGCTGACGGCCGTCGCCGGGCGGCCGCGCGCGACGACCATCAGGGTCCGCAACTGGTCGCCGCTGGACCTCACGCTCGCCCTCGGCGGCTCGGGACCGGAGGGCTGGCAGGTCACTCCCGCCCAGGCGACGGTCGAGGCCCCGGCGCTCTCGGACATTGCGTTCGACGTGGCAATCACGCCACCGGCCGACGCGCGGCGCGGTAGCTACGATGTGCGCGTTGTCTCGAACCACGCCGACCGCGAGGACACCGGCTTCATCGCCGTCCTGCCCGTCAACCTGCTCGACGCGCTCGTGCCGCTGACGCCCGACGTCGCCGAGTGGCAGAGGCCGGAGCTCGAGGAGCGCTCGCGCATCCGACAGAGTTCGAAGTTCGCGGTCTACGCCGCGGAGGGCGAGGAGATCGCGATCTCGATCAGCAACATCCGCGTCACGCACTACGAGGACACGCTGACCTGGCGACTGCTGGGCCCGAGCATGGAGCTGGTGGAAGAGGGCAGCATCCCGGTGGACGAGGCGGCGGAGGTGTCGCATATAGCGGAGGCGGCCGGGACCTGGTACCTGGAGGTCGTGCCGAAGCAGGGCTCGGCCGACGTGGCGTTCGAGAACCGCGCGGTCGCTGAGGTAGCCACCGAGCAGGACCCGCTGCAGCTCTTCTGCAGCCACATCGAGCGCCACTTCTACGTGCCGGCCGGCTCGGCGGGCTTCCGGCTGGGTGCGCGCGACGGCGGCCCGACGGAGACCGCGCGCTTCGTCATCACCTCGCCCACCGGGAGAGTTGCGTTCGAGGCCGATGGTAACTACAATGGTGCGCAGCTTGACGTGCAGGTGCAACCTGACGAGGCCGGGAAGGCATGGAGCATCCGGGTTGAGCCGGAGCAGGACATCGCCTTCTGGCTCGCCGGAGATGTCCTGGCGTACCTGTCCACGGCGGCCGAGCGCATGTTGATTCGGTCCGGGGACTAACGGATAGCAGACGCACGCCGGACGTGGCGGCCGCGCCGGCAGGTGAGCCGAGGACTCGCAGGCAGGAGTCAGCAGATGTCAGCGCAGCAGCAATCGGACCAGGTCGCCCCCACGGCGCCGGGCACACAGACAGAGCAACTGGTCGGGTTCACGTGGCGCGCGCTGATCGTCGCTGTCGTGGCGACGGTCATCGCCAGCTACTGGATCGACATGTCCGAGGTGATCACGCTCTTCTGCCAGATCACCGAGTCCGTGCCTCCGGTGCCGGCGGTCGGCTTCCTCGTGCTCCTCGTGCTCCTGGCGCCGCTGGGCCGGCGGCTCTCGCCCTACCTCACACTCGGCCGGCGTGAGATCGTCGTCGTCTACGTCTTCCTGACCGTCTCCACGGCGATGGCCGGGCCGGCGATAATCCGCTTCCTCATAAACACCATCCCCGTGCTGTTCTACCTCGCGACGCCCAGCAACGGCTTCGCGGAGTATCAGCAGTACATGCCCACCTGGATGGTGCCGCAAGACCCCGAGGTGCTGCGCACCCTGTACGAGGGCTCGGACGCCGCCCGCATTCCGTGGGGCCCGTGGACGGCGCCGCTGATCGCCTGGGGCATCTTCTTCCTCAGCTTCTGGCTGATCCTGATGGGGACCATGGCGATCCTGCGCCGGCAGTGGTCGGAGAAGGAGAAGCTCACCTACCCGCTGGAGTACCTTCCGCTGGAGATGACCAGGGGTATCGAGGCGGGCAAGCTCGTCTCGGGCTTCTTCCGCAACCCGGTCATGTGGGTCGGCTTCTCCGTGGCCTTCATCTACAACGTCACGAACATCGTCAACGCCTACATTCCGTCGGTGCAGGCGCTGGGCAAGTACTACGACATCAGCGCGCTGTTCACCGAGCGCCCATGGAGCGCCATCGCGCCGCTGCAGTTCCACTACCGCCTGGGCGTCATCGGCTTCGGTTACCTGATGAGCACCGAGATGGCGCTCAGCACCTGGGTGTTCTACGTGCTCGTCCGCCTGGTGGCGGTGGGTGGCGCCGCCATGGGCTACGAGGCCGCCGGCTTCCCGTTCCTCAAGGAACAGAGCATGGGCGCCTACGTGGTTCTCGGCCTCGGACTGCTGTGGGTGGCCCGCCACCACATCCGCGAGACCTTCCGCGACGCCCTCGGTGGACGGCCCGCCGACCCCGCCGCCAACGAGCCGATGAGCTCCCGAGCCGCCTTCCTCATTCTGGCCGGAGGGTTAATCGTCTGGCTGGGGTGGGTAATGTACGCAGGGATGAATCTGCGCACGGCGCTGGTGTACCTGGCGCTGGTGCTGTTGTCCGCCATCGTCTACGCGCGCATCCGCGCGGAGACCGGTGTGCCGATGATCTGGGCCTTCCCGTACGGGGCCCATCACAAGGCGGTCACGCAGATCTTCGGTAGCAAGTGGCTGCACCCGACGGACTCGTGGGCGAACGCCACGATCTTCTCGACCATGCTGTTCATGTCGCGGGGATACTTCCCATCGCTGGTGGGCTACCAGATCGAGGGGTGGCGGCTGGCCAGTTCGGTGAAGATCCGGCGGTCGGCGATGACCTGGGTGCTGATCGCCGCGCTGGTCGTGGGCTTCTTCGTCGCCATGTGGCTGCACCTGCGCAGCTACTACGAGTGGGGCGCCGGTGGTCTGAACGCTCTGTCCGGCTGGGGCTCGGGGGAGGCGGAGAAGCAGTACGGCGCGCTGGTGAGCTACGCGAAGGGCGACGCGCCGCCCGACCTCAGCCGCAGCCTGGGTATCGCGGCCGGCGGAGCGGTGGCGCTCACGCTCCTGGTGTTGCGCACGGTGTTCCTGCGCTTCCCACTGCACCCGCTTGCCTACGGCATGGCGACGTCATTCGGGCACAAGCTGTGGGCGCCGCTGTTTGTCGTGTGGCTGGTCAAGACGCTGATCTTCCGGCTCAGCGGTATGGCGACCTATCGCGCGCTCATACCGGGATTCATCGGCTTGGCCCTTGGGCACTTCTTCACATCGGGGGTGCTGTACGGTCTCGTCGGGACCTTCGGCGGCGAGCAGTACCGCCGGTACGGTGTGTGGTTCGGCTAGAGGCCATTGGCGTGCGACGGCGAACATGGGAAGGTTGGCGCGGTTCCGCGAGACTACGGCCGGCTTGGGGCGAAGCTGCATGCAGCCAACGATTCTGGTCGTTGACGATGATGCCTCCACGCGGAAGATGATCCACACCGCGCTGAGTTCGGCCGGCTACGACGTCGTGGACGCCGGGACGGCGGCCGAAGCCCTTGAGGCAATCGGTAGAGAGAGCCCTGACGTCGTGCTGCTGGACCTGATCCTGCCCGACGGGGATGGCGTGGCAGTGTGCAGGCAGGTGAGGGCGCACTCCGACGTCAGCATCATCATGGTCACCGCCAAGCGCGACCTCACGGACCGCCTGGCCGGGCTGGACGCGGGCGCCGACGACTACGTTACTAAGCCCCTGTCCATGGCCGAGCTGGTGGCGCGTGTGAGGGCCGTGTTGCGACGCCGGGAGATGCGCGAGCAGGACCAGGCCGGGGAGATCCACTGGGCCGGCGTGACCCTGCGCCCCGCCCAGCGCGTCGCTACCGCGGGCGGCCGCGAGGCGCAGCTCAGCGAGACAGAGGCCGGCATCCTCAGCGCGCTCATCGAGGCTAGAGGCAGCCCACTGTCGCCACGGGAGCTCGGACGCCAGGTGTGGGGCGAGGGACAGAGCGACGCGATGGTGCTTCAGACGCACGTCGTGAACTTGCGCCACAAGCTCGAGGAGGACCCCGCCGGCCCCAAGCACATCATCACCGATGCAGACGGCGCCCACCGGATCGCCTGACGTGCACCGAGGACGCGAGTGTTGTTGTTGGCCCGCCTGGCCGGCGGGCCGTCGCGATGTACCCGGTCCGCATTGTTCGCGTAGGTCGGCCTGCGCCTGATCCCGCCCGGGGGCGGGATCAGGCGCAGGTGAGAGCGCGCTCCTGCACGCTCTCAGCTTCCAGCCCGACATGCATGCAGGTGGTGAGGTGCACTCGGCGAAGGGGCGCCGCGACCGGCGACAAGTGCAGAGAGGGTGGCACCGATGGCAGGCAGGTTCAGGACCGCCTTGCACCTGATTACCTGGGGCGGCGCGCAACACGAGGACCCCGAGACGTGCTTCCGCGTGGCGGCCGAGTGCGGATACGATGGCGTCGAGGGCGTGAAGGCCGACAGCGCCGACGAGCTGATCGAGAAGGCGGCGCTGGCCGCGGAGTGGGGCCTGAAGATCGTGAACGTCGGGGCCCCCGACAGCGAGGCGCGCGTGCTCTACAACTGCGCGCTGGGCAATGAGGCGGTCGAGGTCGGATCGCTGCGCAAGGCCGACTACGGCGGGGCGGAGATGGGCCCCGACGACTGCAAGCGCGCCGCCGAGGACCTGGACGAACTCATCGAGGCGGCGGTCGGCCTGGGGATGGCGCCCTTCCACCACGCGCACCGCGGCACCGTCATCGAGACGGCGGAGGACGCCGACATGATGCTCGAGGCCGCGCCGCGCCTGATGCTGCTGCTCGACACCGGCCATCTGCTGTGCTGCGGCGCCGACCCCATCGCCGTGCTGCGCCGGCACACCGGCCGCATCGGCCACGTGCACCTCAAGGACTTCTGGGCCCACGACCCGGCGACGTGGAACAACTGGGAGAGCGTGTGGGGTGAGGACGGCGACTTCGAGGAGCTGGGCCGGGGCAACTTCGGCTTCGATGTCGGCCGGCTCCTCAAGGAGCTGGACCTGTCGGGCTATGGGGGCTGGGTGAGCATCGAGCAGGACCGCTCGCGCCGCGACCCGGCCGTCACCGCCAAGGCCAACCGCGACTTCCTGCGCTCGCTGGGGTACTGACGGCGACGCCCGGAATCGAAGGCGGCCGCGCCGACATGGCCCGGCCGCCTGAGCGCATGTTGGCGGCGCCTCAGAACTCCTCGTCGTCCCCGAAGTCCCCGAAGTCGCTGAGGTCCGGTTCGGTCTGCTTGAGGTCGTCGATCTCTCCGGGCAGATCCCCCATGAGGAACTCGGAGATCGCGACCACCTGCTCGCTCTCGCTCGTAGTGCAGTAGTAGTTGCCGTCGGACGTCTCGTGGCCGATCAAGACCTTGACGGGGTCGCGTCCGCTCAGGTGGATGGTGATGGCCGCCTGCGGCACGGCCAGCCCGTACTCGCGCAGCTCGGCGGAAGTCGCCGCCTCCTTGACGAACTTGACCGCGCTCAGGTCCTCCAGGTCCCACAGGATGTCGTCGATGGCCCCCTGGCGGGCGTCAAGCGACTGGGGCTCCTCGACGTGCCAGCCGTCGGGCCGGCGGGCGACCGTGAAGCTCAGCCCCTTCTTCTGCTCGACGATGATGCGCTGCACATCGTCGCGCTCGAAGCGCATGACGCTCTTGTCGCGCAGGTCGAAGGCGGTCTTGCGCACCTTGTCCAGCACGTCGGCCTGGACCAGCAGGACCTCCTCGCGCTCCGAGCTGCGGACGTAGATGATCTCCTTGCTCTCGGCGGCATCGCCCACCTCGACCTCCTCGGTCCTGCCGAAGGTAATGGTGAGCGTGCGGTCATCGCCGAGCTTGAGAGTTACGCGGGCCTGTGGCTGGTCGAGGCCCAGCTCCTCGTCGGTCTTCTCCTCGGTCAGGAAGTCTTCGGCGCGCAGATCGTGGAGGTTGTTGATGAGCTGCTTGATGTTCCACTCATCCGCGACGGTCTCCAACGGCGCCGTCAGCCGCCACTTGATGTCCTCCTCGGGCTGCGCGCGAACCGCGACCAAGTGCTCCTCACCGTGGTCGAGCACCACCTCGCCGACGTCATCGGCCTCGAAGCGGGCGAGCCCCTTCTCGCGCAGTTGCGTGGGGTCCTTCCAGAGCGTGGTCCGCAGCATGGCGGAGACGACGTAGAGCCTGTCATCCGCCCCGCGCCCCTTGGCGCCCGCGACCCTCGCGTAGCGCTCGCTGCCCAGCGGCGTCTCCTCGCCGATGTAGACCGTTGCCCGCCTGTTACCGTCATAGACGACGCTCGCCACCAGCGGGGCGTCGGCCAGGCCGAAGTCCTCCGAGTCGAGGTCGAGGCCCTCGCGGCTGCTCCTGGGCTTGAGCTCGGCGATGGCCTTGACCATGCGCTCGACCTCGTCGTTGCTGGCGAGGCTGGCGAAGGGCTCGACGACGAACCAGTCATCGTCGCGCTTCTCGAGCAGGATCGGGTCCTCGCCCTCACGCTGGACATGCAGGCTGTTCACCTGCGCGATGTCGAGGCCGAAAACCTCGTCCTCCTCCGGGACCCGGCCCTTCTCCTTGCTGAGGACCCACGCGAGAAGGGCCACGAAGACCAGGCCTGCTGCGATGGTGGACCGCCACCTCATGGTGCCTGATGCTCCCCAAGCGGCTATGATTGCGGCACGCCCCGACGCCGGGCTATCGCTTGCGTGCGGAAGTCCAAGTACTCACGACTCGACAGGCGAGGGCGCCTGTCGTACGGATTTGCTCCCCAAGCGGCTATGATTGCGGCACGCCCCGACGCCGGGCTATCGCTTGCTTGCGGAAGTCCAAGTACTCACGACTCGACAGGCGAGGGCGCCTGTCGTACGGATTTGCTCCCCAAGCGGCTATGATTGCGGCACGCCCCGACGCCGCGTCAACGGCCCTTCCGCAACCCGCGTACGTCGGGCATCCTGCCCGACAACGCCGTTTCCGGGCTGTGAAGCCAGTTCTAGCGCCGGCGCCACCACACAGCGACTCCCGCCAGCGCGATGACCAGCGGAATGATGCCCACCACAAGGGCCCACACCAGCTTCTGCTGGCGTTCGTTCATGGTCAGGAAGCGCGGCGTGTCCTCCTTGGGCGGGATGGAGATCAGCTTCTCGTTGGCGACCAGCCAGTTGAGGGAGTTGAGGACGAAGTAGGCGTTGCCCATTAGCCCCAGCGAGATGAACTCATCGGTCATCATATCGGCGTCGCCCAGCACGATCATGCGCAGTGCGCCCTCGTCGGCCTGCGGGGGCGTCATGCCGTACGGGTCGGGCTGCACCATGCCGCCATCATAGAGCACGGCCAGATTCAGCGGGCCGCTGGGCTCGCCCGGGTCGCGGCCAACACCCTCGCCCGGGGTGGACTCCGCCCACGCCTCCGCGCTGGTCTTCATCAGCGGTCGCGCGTTCATGTTCGGCTGCGGCGGCATGTCGGGCGACATCATCGGGTCTTCCATGGCGGGGTCGATGACCTCAAGGGCGCGCGCCGTGGGCAGCGCCACGCCGATCTGCGCCAGCCGCTCTGTGATCTCGTGCTCCGTGAAGTCGGCGACCATCGGCACGAAGGCCGCGCCGCCGAGGCCCCAGCCGGGGTCGTACACCATGCCCGGCAGTGCCACGATCCCGTAGGGCTCGAGGAGGCGGGCCATGTCGGGGCCCTCGGGCTCCAGCGCCACGAGCAGGTTGCCGCCCTGCTCGGCGTAGCCGACGATCGCGGCCATCTCCTTGTCGCGGATCTCCTCGGTCGGACCGGCGATGACCAGCACCGCGCAGTCCCCCGGGACCGTCGGCTCGTCCTCGATGGCCAGGTTCAGCTCGTCAATCTGGTACTGCTGGTTCTCGAGCGTGGCCTTGATGGTGCCCAGGCCGCGCGGGCTCGTGTCCTCGACGCTGCGCTCGCCGTGGCCGGTCAGGAAGCAGATGCGCGTCTTCTCGCCGCTGGTGACCGCCAGGATGGTGCTGGTGAGCTGCTCTTCGCCGCCGCCGATAACCTTCTCCTCGCGCTCCCCGGACGTCACGATGAGGGTGTCGCGAGACATCACGTTGTACTCCTCGACCTTCTCGCGATCGGTCACCGGATCGTAGATCTCCAGCTTGAGCCTGGGGCTGAGCAGGTTGTACTCGCGGAGGCTGTCGCGCGTCGGCGAGGGCTCAGGCTCGAGGAAGGCGATGATGGTGACGTCCTCCTCGAGGCCCCTGATCACCTCGCGCGTCTGGTCGGACAGCGAGAACAGCTTGTTCTCGGTCAGGTCGTGGCGCCAGCGGTGGCGTGCCGCGATGACGTTGAGCAGAATCAGACTGCCCAGCACCAGCAGCACGAAGGCCACGGAGTTGCTGCCGAGGCGAACGCCCCTGGTGCGCGCGCCCGCCGCAACGCTCTGCCGGTGCACGACGGCCCAGAACGCGGCCAATGCGACCGTCGCGCCGAGCAGGATCTTGGGGCCCAGGCCGAAGGCGTGCGCAACGGCCATCCAGAACAGCAGCACAACCAGCCCAAGAGCCGCGGCCCAGCCCGACCACAGCGCCGCCACCTCGCGGGGGGCAAGCCGTCTCTTCTCGCGCTGCAGTCGCGGATCGGCCATGGGCCGCCGCTGGCCCTCGCTGTCAGGCTCCCTGGTCTCGTCCGACATGCCTGTCACCTGCCCAAAGCTATCGCTGCGTTGGTCCGCCATCGGGTCGCCGTATGGGGGCGGCGTGGCATCAGATGGTCCGCCGGTTCTCGAGTGTGCGGACCGTCAGCATCAGTGCGAAGAAGGTCAGCGACGCGAAGAAGATGATGGGTCGGCTGTCGAGTATGCCCTTGGCGAAGTCCTGGAAGTTCTCGTAGATGCTGACGTACTTCGCCACGTCGCCGATGCCCTGGCTGACCGTGTAGCCGAGCCAGCCGATGAGCCAGAAGAACAGCAGCATCAGCAGCGCCACAACCGCCGACGCGATCTGGTTAGCGGTTAGCGAGCTGGCGAACAGGCCGATGGCGATGAAGGCCATCCCCGTCAGCAGCACGCCGAGGTACCCGGCGCCGATGGCGCCCCAGTCGGGCTCGCCGAACTTCTCGAGGACCAGCGGGAACTCGATGGTGGCGGCCAGCACGATGGCGAAGAGCGTAACGGCCGCCAGGTACTTGCCGATCACGACCTCGATGTCGCGCACCGGGTTGGTCATGAGCATCTCGATGCTGCCCGACGCCTGCTCCTGGGACAGCAGCCCCATGGTCAGCACCGGGGCCATCATCAGCGTCACGAAGATCATGGTGTGGAACATCCCCGCCATCTCCGCCTGCGCTTGCGGGCCCGTGACCGTGAGCGCGAAGATCAGCCCGCACACGCCCAGGTAGAAGCCCAGGACGGCGTAGGCCATGGGGGAGACGAAGTAGGAGCGCAGCTCCTTGCCGGCAATGGTCAGCACCTTGCGCATCGCTTACTCAACACCCTCTTCTTCGGTGGTGAGCTGTCGGAAGACGTCCTCCAGGGTCATCTCGACCGGCCGCAGCTCGAGCAGCCCCCAGCCCTTGCCGACGACGAACTCGGCGATCTCGGCGCGCACGTCCGAGCCGACCGAGGTGTCCACGTGATAGGTGCCCTCGCCCACGGGGCGCACCGCGACCACCCTGGGGATGTCGAGCAGCAGTCCGCGCGCGCTCTTGTCGTCCTCGGCGACCGTCACCGAGATGGTCTCCGACTGCCGGATCTGCGCGGTCAGCGCCTCCGGCGTGTCCTCGGCGACGATCCGGCCGTGGTTGATGATCACGACCCGCTCGCAGGTCATCTGCGCCTCGGGCAGGATGTGCGTGGACAGCATCACCGTGTAGTCGCCCGCGAGGCTCTTGATAAGGTTGCGGACCTCGATGATCTGGTTCGGGTCGAGCCCCACCGTCGGCTCGTCGAGGATCAGCACCGGCGGATCGTGCAGCAGCGCCTGCGCCAGGCCCACGCGCTGGCGGTAGCCCAGGGAGAACGTGCCGATGATGTCGTCGGCGCGATCCTCCAGCCCGCAGGTGTCGAGGACGTACTCGATGCGCTCCGCGGTCTCCGCCCGAGCCATGTCCCGCAGCCCCGCGCAGTAGTGGAGGAACTGCCTGGCGCGCATGTCGCCGTAGAGCGACATCCTCTCCGGCAGGTAGCCGATGGCGCGCCGCGATCCCAGCGAGTCGTTCACGACATCGTGGTCGGCGACGCTGGCCGTTCC
>JALGUI010000769.1 GCA_029820915.1 Candidatus Zipacnadia bacterium
GGCGCTGGCGGAGCTGGGGTACGCAATCATCGTGCTGTCCGACCACGGTCAGCACGAGTCGGGGGATTCGGAGAAGAGGGGGACCCACGGCACCGACTGCGACGAGGATTGCCTCGTCCCGTGCACGTGGATCGCCGCGTGCTGAACGAGGAGGAGACCCAACGGGCGCGGCGTAGCCGGTCCCCCACTCCACTCAGACGACGAGAGGATCGCTTCACCATGCGAACCACCAGGTGCCGGGTCCTGGTCGCCGCGACGATCGGCGCCCTGCTGATCACCGGGTGCGGCGGCTCGGGCGTGCTCGACCCGGGCCCGGTGCGGCAGGACGTGTCGAGCGCCGAGCTTGAGGCTATGATGAGCGACGGGCAGCCGCTCGTGATCCTGGATGTGCGCACCGCCGGCGAGTACCAGGCCGGGCACATACCAGGCTCAGTCAACATCCCCGTGGCCGAGCTTGCGAGGCGGCTGAGCGAACTCGACGCCCACCTGCGCACCGTCTGCGTGTGCACCCGCGGGGTCCGGAGCGTGCAAGGGGCGCAAGTTCTCCTCGATGGCGGCTTCACCCACGTGTACAAGGTTTAGCCCAGTTTACTTATCTAAACCTCTATTCTCGCTTGTGTAATGTGTGGTGAGCCGTGCGCCTGCCGCAGATGGGACTACTACTGAGGCCTGTATAAGAAATGCGGTCATTACCTCTACAGCACGGCGGCGATGTCGTCAGGCGTGAGGTGGTCCGTCGTCGGCGCGACGCAGTATCTCGCGGACCTCCCCATAGAAGACCCCGTGGGTGCGCAGCACGCTGGAATCCACTTCGCCGGCGGGGCTGGCGAGGCCGAGCAGGAGATGCTCGGTGCCCAGCCGCCCGCCATCATCGAAGTGTCGGCTACGGCGGCCCCAGTCCTGGCGCGCCTCAACGTAGGCCACCTGAAGGGCACGTTGGGCGCGCAGGTCGAGGCCGATGTCGTCAGGAGCAGTCGGCTCGTTGCACGCGCCGCGGGCGGCCTGCTCGAACAGGGCCGTGCGCAGAGCTACGATGTCAACGCCCATCTCGGTGAGGGTGTGATGAGCCGCGCAGCCCTCGACGTGCAGGATCCCCAGCGCCAGGTGCTCGGCCTCGATCGCCGGACAGCCCTGGTCAGAGGCGATGTCGTGCGCGGCCAGGATGGCCCTGCGCAGGTTCGGCGTCCAACGCCGCCACGGCTCCATGGCTCGCCCTCCCCCTCACGGCCTCATGCACCCCCCTGGCGCTCGGATGCCGCGGCTGCTATTCGGCGCCGGGCGCGCGCGGACCTGCGCGAAGGCAGGTGCGTGCCGGGAGCGAGAGGAAGTGGCGCACGGGGGAAGCTGAGGAGCGGTGATCGAGGCGCGCGATGCCGGCCGTCGGGCGCCGCATGGGAGGCAGTAGATGCATGAGACGAACGGGTAACGCATGCTGCGCCGGGCTGCTCATTATCGCCATCGTGGCGATGATCGGCTGTGGAGGGGGCGGCGGTGAGGTCGTTAGTCGGGCGGCAACCGCCCAGGATATCGTGGGCGACTGGTTTCTGGATGTGTTCTTCACCAGCGGGGGCTTCACCGTCGGCGACTACTTCGGCGACGACGACATCTTCGAGGTCGATGCGGAGTTCGGGCTTGACCGCACCTTCACGATGAGGTTCCAGGACGTCGCCAGCGACTTCGTGGGCATGATCTCCGGAACGTGGGAGCTGCCCACGTCAGGCGACCTGACCCTGAATTACCCCGACAGGTCGCAGACCTACACGGCCCTGTGGGTCGATGGCTGGCTCTACCTGCGGGCCACCGAGAGCGGCAACGACGTCCGGCTGTACTTCCGGTAGCCGCGAGGGGGTTACACACAGCGGGGGAGCGCGGCGCCGATGCGGTCGGCCGGGACCGGGGCTGCGCGGCTAGCTCTCGCAGTTGGAGGGCGGCGCCGGTCGCAGCCGGCCGAGGAGCGTCGTCACCAGATAGCCGACGCCGAGGCCCAGCAGCACCAGGATGACGGCGAACACCAGCACCGGCGCGAGGTCGGACCCGGTGGACTCGAACAGAAACTGGTAGACATTGGCCAGCAGATCAATCATTGCGGTCCCGCCTCGATGCAAGATGGAGCCCGCGCCTGATGCGCGGGCATGATGCCTTCGGTATCCATAACGCCCGCGACCCTCGCGATGTTCCCGGCGCCCGCGGTGCGCCCTCTCCCCTACTCCTGCACCCGTACCCGCAC
>JALGUI010000064.1 GCA_029820915.1 Candidatus Zipacnadia bacterium
GATGTGCTGGGGCGGGATGGGGAACCTCGCGCGCATCCCGCCGGACTCCAGCGGCTCGCCGCTCATCGGGATGACGTAGAACACCAGCCCGTCGGGGTCCGACGCCTCCTCGGCGCGGTACCAGAAGCGGACGCCGCCCTTCAGCTCAGACAGCATCGTCCCCTGCTCGCCGCCGCCCGGCTCCCACACGCGATTGAGCCCGCACAGGCCCTCGGCCGAGGTCCGCTGCAGCAGCATGGCGCGCTCGCCGGAGTGCGCGTCATCGGTGACCGAGCAGTCGCCCAGCAGCTCCCAGTCAACGGGGTTGCCTGCGGCATCGAGCGTCTCGAAGTCCCCGTTGGTGATCGGGTTATCGGCCGCCAGGCAGAACAGGCCGAGGGTCAGCGGCAGAATACACGCGGCAGCGCGCATCGTCACATCACCTCATCGCAGCGACAGCGACACGACCGGCGGCGCGCGTCCGTGTTGGCTCCCGGAGAGGAACCGGCCCCCGGCGTCAGAACGGCCAGGCCAGCAACCCGCCGTCAAGGATCTCCAGGCTGTCATAGCCGAGGGGGGCCAGAATCGTGCAGGCCTCCCAGGCCCGCAGGCTGGTCTTGCAGTAGATGACGACCTTCTTGTCGCGTGGCACCTCGGCCGCTCGCGAGCGCAGTGCGCCCAGGGGGATGATGGTGCTGCCCGCGATGGTGCCCGCCTCCTGCTCCGCGGGCGTCCGCACGTCGAGTAGCATCAGGTCCTCCCCCGCGCTCAGACGCTCGTGCAGCTCCAGCGAGGTGACCCCTCGCAGCAGGCCGTCGAGCTTGTTCCGCAGGATGTTGGCGCCGTGGATGAGGACGTCCATGGCCTCCGAGTAGGGAGGCGCGTACGCCAGGTCCAGGTTCGCGACCTGATCGACGGTCATGCCGGCCGTCATGCGCCAGGTCCAGGTTCGCGACCTGATCGACGGTCATGCCGGCCGTCATGGCGGTCACGGCCACGTCAATGCGCTTGATGACGTCGCCCGTCCCGGCGCCCTGGATGCCTATGAGCCGCCGCGTGGCCCTCTCGGCCACCAGCTTGAGGACGATGGGCTCGGCGCCGGGGTAGTAGTGGGCCCTGTCCGGGGCCGACACCGTAGCCGAGATGACGGGTACTCCCAACTCGCCGGCCTGCTGAACGGAGAGCCCGGCGCGGCCTAAGTTCCAGTCGAAGACCTTCAGGGCCGTAGTGCCCGCTACGCCCGGGAAGCGCTCGGCATGGCCCACGGCGTTGGAGCCGGCCACCCGCCCCTCCTTGTTCGCCACCGAGCCCAGGGGCAGGAAGCAGGGCGTCCCGCGGGCAAAGCACGACTTCTCGGCGCAATCGCCGGCGGCGTAGATGCTTGGGTCGGAGGTCTGCATGTACTCGTTGACGTGGATACCGCCCGAGGGGCCGATAAGCAGCCCCGCGTGGCGAGCCAGCTCCACATTGGGGCGGATGCCGACGCTCATCAGGACCAACTGGGCCGGCACCTCGCCGTCGCTGGTGACAACGCTTCTGACCTTGCCGTTCTCATCGCCCTCGATGCGCTCTACGCGAGTGGCGGTGAGGACCCCGACCCCGACTTCCCTCATGTGCTTCTCCACCAGCGCGGCCATGTCGGCATCGAGCATGGGGAGGACCTGAGGTAGCATCTCGATGATCGTCACCGCGCAGTGGCGCTCGGTCACCGCCTCGGTCATCTCCATGCCGATCAGGCCGCCGCCGATGATGACGACGGACGGGCAGGAGCGGCTCACCATCAACGCGCGGAAGTGGTCGGCGTCCTCGACCCGCTTGAGCTGGAGCACGTTCTCGAGGTCGTTGCCCGGGATGGGCGGGTCCACGGGTTCGGCGCCGGTGGCGATGATGAGCCTGTCGTAGGGCAGGTGCCTGGATGCACCGGTGGGGAGGTGGCGCACCTCCAGCTCCTTGGCCTCGGGATCTATCGCCACCGCCTCGGTCTCATTAAGCACGTTCACGTTCTTCACCTTGGCGAAGAATTCCGGATCGCGCAGGACGCCGATGGGTGTCGCCATCAGCTCGTTGCGGTTCTCGACCATCCCGGAGATGTAGTAGGGGAGGCCGCATCCCGCATAGGACAGCACCTCGTCCCTCTCCACGATGGTGATCTCCGCCTCCGGCGCCAGCCGCCGCGCCCGCGCGGCCGCCTTGGGCCCGGCCGCCACGCCGCCCACGACCACGATCCGCAGTGGTTCCGCCATACTCGAACCCTCCTGACTCAGTCTCGGACGATACGCGAACTATCGAGATCAGGCCGGACAGCCGTCCGGCCTGCCGGTCATGTGCCCGCCGGCCATACTGCTTCGCCACGTGCGCGCTACTTCCTGTGCCCTGGTGGCTCCGAGAGCGAGAAACCCGAGTGTTGGCCGGCCGGTCCGCGGCGTTGCGCGGGGCCTGTCCCGCGGGCTACTCCGCTTCGGCGAGCCGCAGGAGATTGTCCAGCAGCGCCTCCCAGACCTCGCCGAAGACGGCGGCCGGGCTGTTGTGCGCGTAGTGCCTGACGACATAGCCCTCGCCGACCTGGTTGACGGTCAGGAGCGGGTATGTGCCCGCTATCTCGCCCCGGCGCGCGTAGCTGACTCCGTCATACGGGCAAACCTCGTGCTCGACCTCGATGAGCACCTCGGCGTCGGTCGCGCGCACCGGGTGCACCAGGTAGGGGTAGGTGTTGCCCCCCTCCTCGAAGGGCACCGTCTGCCAGGCCCCGACTTCACCCAGGCCCTCGGTCAGGGCGTGCTCTTCGACCACGCGCCGGCGGGTCGCGAACCCCCGCTGGTGGTAGTGGAACTCAATGCCGGACAGCTCCGCCATCTCGAGGGTCGTGGGCGCCTCATCCCCCCGGTCGGCCTCATCGGCCTCGAGCGCCTGCACGCCGGCGTCAACCACCCAGCCCGGTACCATCTCCAGCACGAGTGTGCCGCCGGCCTCCGCGTACCGTCGCAGCAGACCCGGCCACTCGCGTGGCATCGTCGCCCTGGAGGCGAGGAGCAGCGGGTAGCGCCGGGCGGCCGCCACCGGATCGAACTCCCCACGCTCGAAGTAGCGCACCAGCTCCACGCGCGGCCACGGGCATGCTCGCGGCAGGTCGCGTCCCAGTCCGCGCTCGCCGCTCAGCAGCGTGCCGAGGTAGGGGCCATCGCCCAGCTCCTGTTGCCACCGGGCCAGGTGCGACTCGGGGTCGCCGCGCTCCTGGCCCCAGTCGCTATCCTGCGCCTGCCACGTATGCAAGAGCTGCTCCATGGCCTGGTAGGCGGCATGGCCGATGCCCAGGCCGTAGACCCGGACTCCGTCGGCGTACTCGTGCGCGATCTCGAACTTCTGCGCCGCGTCCCGGACGATGTGCTCCTCGGCGGGATTCTGCTCGTCCGGCGTGAGCACGCCCCAGCCGCCCTGGTAGTACCAAACGTAGATGCCGCAGATGACCGGGTGATCGCCCGCGATCTGACGGATGCGCTTGAGTTCATAGCGCATCACATCACCGTACATCTCGAAGTTCTTGGGGTCGTAGCCCGGAAGGTACGCGTGGGGGTAGCTGCCCGCGCGGAAGTGGAACACGATGCCGTCGATGTAGTCACCGCGCGTCTCGAACAGCTCCCGGGTGATGCTGCCGTAGTAGAACAGCGGAACGAAGGCCAGGCGTGGGCAGATGCCGCGCCAGCGCCGCGCCATCTCGGCCAGCATCTCGGGGCTGAAGAAGCCCATGTTGTACGGGAAGTCGTCGCACCCGAAGCCGACGAAGTTCGGGTGCTCGCTCGCCAGCCGGGCGAAGCGTTCGGCGGTGCTGTAGTAGTACTCCTGCCGCTGCTGCAGCGACCACCGCGCAATCTCCTGCGCGCCGCTGGGCGGCGAGAGGGTGGCCCAGACATCCAGCCCCACCTCGGCGGCGACCTCGATGCTGCGTTCGAGCAGCGCGAAGGCCTCATCGTCCCAGATGCCGCCGAGGGCCATCTGGTCCCAGGCGGTGAAGCCCCGCGCCTTGATGGCCTCCATGAAGGGCCTGAGGTTCTCGGGGTTCTGCCGGAACGAGTAGCCCTGGGTGAACTCGAACTTGGCGACCGTGTTGAGCAGATGCTCGCGCATCCACACCAGCCGCTCGGGGCCTGCCATGGGCGCGTCCTGGGCGCAGGCACAAGCGGACGCCAGCACCAGAAGACCGATGACCGCCGCGCATCTCATGGTGTTCAGCTCCGCGCTCTGCTGATCCGCCATGTCGGCCTCTGGCGACCGCCAGGCGACCTGTCCCGCGGCGGACATCGATGGCCGAAGGCCGGGCCAGCCGGGGGTGGCCTCACCGCACTGCGGTGTGTTCGCCCTCGCTCCGCCCGCACCTCTGCCCCCGGCCACGATCGGGCAGATTGCCGGAGGAGAGTGCCGCGCCCTGGGCGAGGCGGCATTCTGGCGGGAGGTCGAGGGCCACCGCCCGCAGAAGGCTCAGCGCGTGAGAGAGTCCGCACGAATCGCACGGGAGATGTTGCCATGGCCGACACCCGCGGACGATGTGGCCTCACCCGCCACGTGATCCGCTGTATGGCCATCGCTCTGCTCGCCGCAATCGTCGCTCCGGCGCGGGCGGACGACTGGCCCACGTTCCGCCACGACAACGCCCGCAGTGGCTGGAGCGAAGAGAGCATCGCGCCTCCTCTGCGCCTGCGCTGGGCCTTCCGCCAGGAGTACCCGCCGCAGCAGGCCTGGAGTGGCCCGCGCGACGAAGCCGTCGAGGGCAACTGGGAGAAGGACCGCGTCGCCTTCGATGCCGCCAACCACGTCGCGGTGGTGGACGGGGCCGTCTTCATGGGGTCCTCCGGCGACGGCAAGCTCTACTGCTTCGACGCGCAGACCGGCCTCATGCGCTGGTCGTTCTTCACGGGCGGCCCGGTGCGCCTGGCGCCGACGGTCGTGGATGGCCGGGTTTACTTCGGCTCCGACGACGGCCACGCGTACTGTGTCAGGGCCGATGACGGCGGCCTCGTGTGGCGGCTGGCGGCCGGGCGGGGGGATGACCGGCTGGTAGGCAACGGCCAGGTGGTGTCGCGCTGGCCGATCCGAACCGGCGTGCTCATCGACCGGGGAACCGCCTACTTCGGAGCCGGCGTCTTCCCGCACGACGGCATCTACGTGTGCGCCGCCGGCGCCGATGACGGTCGGATGATCTGGCGGAATGACACGACATCGAGCGCGGGGCGCGGATACATCGGCGGTCCGGCCGGCAACGAACTCTCCCCGCAGGGCTATCTGCTGGCATCGGAGAGCCGCCTGTTCGTGCCCTCGGGCCGGGCGCTCCCGGCGGCATTCGACCGCGAGGATGGTCGGCAGCTTTACCAGTCGCATGATGGCTGGCGCAGCAGCGGCCTCGTCGGCGGCACCTTCGCGGTCCTGGCCGGCGACCACATCCTGGTCGGCGCCAACCAGGCGGTGGGCTACAGCCAGGAGTCCGGGCGCGGCGGCTTCGCCTGGTTCCCGTGCCGGCGGCTGGTCGTGGCCGACGAAGTCGCCTACATGACCACCGATGCGGTGCCGACCCAGACCAGTGGGCCCGCCTTGGCCGAGGAGGTCCAGTGCGTCAGCTTCGAGCCGTACGCCGAGGCCAGCCGTGAGAAGAAGAAGACCGAGCGGGAGATCACGGCGCTTACGCGACAGCGGACCGACACGCAGAGGGAGCTGCGCGCCGAAGAGGCCAAGCCCGAGGATGAGCAGGACGCGGACCGGATCGCGGAGGTCGCCGAGCTGGTTCAGGATGTCGAGACGAAGCTGGAGGCCGCGACGCAGAGGCTGCAGGAGCTTGAGGGGGAGGCGCTGCAGGCGCAGGTGAGGTGGCGGACGCCCACGAGCTGCGCCTCCAGCCTCATCCTCGCCGGGGACGTGCTCTTCGCCGGCGGGGAGGGCGTCGTCGTGGGCTACGATGCCGGCAGCGGGGAGGAGCGCTGGCGCGCCGAGGTCGAGGGCGAAGCGGACGGGCTGGCGGCGGCCGACGGCGCACTATACGTCAGCACCGACGCGGGCATCCTCTACTGCTTCGCGGCGGGCGACGGCGAGCCCGGGCCCATCATCGAGCAGCAGGCCCGCGAGGAGGCCTATCCCGCCGATGGGCCGCCCGCGCAGGTCTATCAGGCGGCGGCCGACGCGATCGTCAGAGCCTCGGGCGTGCGCCGCGGCTTCTGCCTGGTGCTCGGCGTCGAGACCGGGCGTCTGGCATACGAGCTGGCGCAGCGCACGGACCTGAAGATCTACTGCCTGGAGCCGGACCCTGCGAAGGTCCAGGCGGCGCGGGCGGCGCTTGATGCGGCCGGCGTGCGTGGGGGCCGCGTGTTCGTCGATCAGGGCGCCTTCGACGACATCCCCTACCCGAACTACTTCGCGAACCTGATTGTCTCGGAGCGCGCTCTTCACGGCGGCGCCCTCCCCGAGGTCACCGACGAGCTGGTCCGCAAGCTCAAGCCCTGCGGCGGGGTCGTGTGCGTGGGGCGGCCGGCGGATGCGCCGGCGGGCCTCAGCGCCGAGGCGCTGGCCGAATGGCTACGAGCGTTCGGCCTCGGTGAGCCCACGATCGACCGCGACGCCGGCCTGTGGGGCACGCTCGCGCGGGGGCCCCTGCCCGGCGCCGGGAGCTGGACCCATCAGTACGCGGAGGCGGGCAACACCGCCTGCGGCGACGATGCCGTGACCTGCCCGCTGGGGCTACTGTGGTACGGCGACCCGGGGCCGGACAAGATGATCAGCCGGCACGCGCGGGGCGTCGCGCCGCTGTCCGTGGACGGGCTGCTGCTCATGCAGGGCAGCAACGTGGTGATGTGCTACGACGCCTACAACGGCGTGCGGTACTGGGAGCGCGAGATCGACGGAGCCCTGCGCAGCGGCATGACCCACCGGGCGAGCAACATCTGCTGCAACTCCCGGTACATGTTCGTGGCGGTAGGCCCGCAGTGCCTGCGGCTGGACGTGCACACCGGCGAGACCACGGCCACCCTCGAGCAGCCGGGCCCCGCCCCCGACGACCCGCCCGGCTGGGGCTGGGTCGCCACCGTCGGCGATCTCCTTTACGGCAGCACGAGCCTGGATGGACGGTACAGCGCGCGTGTCTTCGCGCTCGACGTGGAGACCGGCGCGCCGCGCTGGGCCTATGAGGGCACGCGCATCAAGGACAACACCATCGCCATCGGCGACGGTCGGCTCCTCTTCGCCGACACGGTGGAGTTGAGCGAACAGCAGCGCCTGCGGGCGGTTGCCGAGAGCGGTGGCGATGCGGCCGCGGCGGACGTGCGGATGGTGGTGTGCCTGGACGCGGCGACCGGTGCGAAGCTGTGGGAGCGGCCCGTTGACCTCACCGACTGCGGCGGCGACAGGGGCGTGCTCATGGCGATGTACCGCGACGGCGTCCTGGTGTTGGGCGCCGCGCACTGGAACGGCCATTACTGGACCCAGTTCCTGGGCGGGGACTACGGCAACCGGCGCGCCGTGGCCCTCGCCGCCCAAGACGGTGAGCTGCTGTGGCACAAGCGCATCGGCTACCGCATTCGGCCGCTCATCATCGGGGATCAGTTCATCGGCGAGCCCTGGGCCTTCGACCTGCACACCGGCGAGCAGCGAATGCGCACACACCCGATCACCGGCGAGCAGGTGCCCTGGCAGTTCGAGCGGCCCGGCCATCACTGCGGCTGCATCTCGGGCACCGAGAACATGCTGCTCTTCCGGTCGAGCTTCACCGGCTACTACGACCTCATCAACGACTACGGGACCTCCCACTTCGGCGCCCAGCGCCCCGGCTGCTGGATCAACTCCATCGCGGCCAACGGGCTGGTGCTGATCCCCGAGGCCAGCTCCGGCTGCCAGTGCCTGTACGCCATCCAGTGCAGCCTGGCATTCGAGCCGGTCGATGAGCCCAGAACCTGGGGCATCTACAGCACGGCCGGCCCGCACACACCGGTCAGGCACCTTGCGGTGAATCTCGGCGCCCCTGGCGACCGCCGCGCCGACGATGGCACCCTGTGGCTGTCCTACCCGCGGCCCTGGTCCCGGATGCAGGTACAGTTCGAGTTGGAGCCTGCCCTCTATGAGGGCGGCGGATACTTCTCCGACGACCCGCGGCTGGCGGCGATCGACCAGGGCGCGACCCCGTGGCTGTACGCGTCCGGCATCCGGGGGCTGAAGAGCCTGCAGTTCCCGCTGATCCAGCGTGGTGATGCCCCCGCCGCGTACCGGCTCCGCCTGCACTTCGTGGCGCCCGCGCAGGCCGACAGCCGGCCGCCGTTCGACATCAAGCTGCAGGGCGAGACCGTCGCCGAGGGCGTGGACGTGCTGCAGGCGGCCGGTGGGCCGAGCCGCCCGCTGGTGTACGAGCTCGACGCGGCGCCGGTGCACGGCGCGCTGGAGATCGAGCTCGTCCCGCGCACCGAGGAGCCGGACGCGGACAGCGCGCCGCTGCTGTGCGCCATCGAGCTCGAACGCGTGCCGCTGCCCGGCATGGATGCCGCGGTGCAGACGCTCGACAGGCCGCTGGAGCGCCACGACCTCGGCTACTGGCTGGCGGATGTGCTGCGGCAGGCCACGGAGGCCGACCTTGCGCTGATCCCGTGCGACAGCATCTGGCTCGAGGGCGATGCTCTGCCCGCCGGCGAGCTGACCTTCGGCGAGCTGCTGGCGCACGTGTCGGATGCCCGGCCGGCGCGCCACCAGGTCACCGGCGCGCAACTGCTGGAGTACTTCGGCAACGCTCGCATCGCCGACCGGCTCAACCCGCTCAGCCACGGCCGCGCATCGCAGGCGCCGAATGCGCTCTACTACAGCGGGTTCGAGGTCTCGTGTGACGCCGAGGGCCGCTCGGTTACGGTGGACCTGGACGCGGAGCGGCAGTACACTCTCGTAAGCCTCTGCCCCTTCGACGGCCTGGGAGCGCAGCGGCAGCCGCTGGACGCGGAGGAGGCCGGTCGGTACGCCGCCATCCCGCTCCTGCGGTCGGAGGCGACCGCCGTCCTCGAGGAGACCACCTGGAGCATCCTCGAAGCCCTGGGCCCGGGCGGCATCACGCTCGCTCGACGCTACGCCGAGCCGCCGGCGATCTGGCAGACGTGGCTCGAGCGCGCGGAGGAGGAGATGGGCTACCACCTGACCGAGTGGCCCGCGGACCTGCCGACGGTGACCATCGACGCCACCGCGGACGCCAGCGTCAGGCGCTCTGGGCCCGACACGAATACGGGCGGGGACGCGCTGCTGCCCGAGGACGGCGGCGGCGCGGAGATGGGCGACAGCTCGCACGCAATCGCCTACCTGCGCTTCCCGCTGGATATCCCGGGCCGCCCCGTGATGGCCAAGCTGCGCCTGCGGACTAATGACGCCGGGAACTCGCAGAGCCCCGACGCGGGTGACGTCCGGGTGGTGGAGGAGCCGTGGGACGAGATGACGGTGACCTACAACAATCGGCCGAGTCCCGGTGCAAAGGTCGGCGCACTGGGCGCCGTCGAACTCGACCGGGTGAGCGAACACCTGCTGCTGATCGACCTGCGGGCGCGTGACGAGGTGTCGCTGGCCCTCGTCCCGACATCCACCGACGCCGCGACCTTCCGTTCGCGAGAGAGCGACGACCCACCGCAGCTCATCGTGGCGTACGAGCCGGAGTGATCGATGGCGTGAGGTGGCGCGAGAGAGCGAGGACTCGTATGCAGCACGTATGGACGGCGCGCGCGGTGGGCGTCATCGCGACGCTGCTGGTGGCCGCCACCGGGCTGCAGGCCTGCGACACGCCGGTCTACCAGTACGCCATGTACAACTGGCAGCCGGACCGCTGCGAGGTGCGCTACTTCCATCGGGCCGGCGAGCGGCCCGCCGCCGACACCGCGGCCAACGAGCGCCTGCGCCGGGCCTCGGAGGGCGGCAGCGCGAACGTCACCTTCCGCGCGGTTGAGGTGGGGCCGGACGGGACGGTCGCGGAGGAGCATGCGCGCGCCTGGCGAGGACACCGCGCCGCCGAGTTGCCCCTGCACGTCGTCAGTTCGCCCATCCGCGGCGAGCTGTACTCCGGCCGCCTGGACGTGCAGATGGCCGGACGGCTCGTGGATTCGCCGAAGCGGCGCGAACTCGCCCAGGAGCTGAGCTCCGGACGGGCGGGGGTGCTCGTGGTGCTCGTTGACCACGCCGCGGGCGATGGTGAGCGCGCGCTCGAGGTCGCGCGCGAGGCGGTCGCGGAGGAGGCGGATGGCGAGCGACCGCTCGGCCTGGTCAGCGTGGACAGGGACGATCCCGCCGAGCGATGGCTGGTCCGGCAGCTTCTGTCGGTCGAGGACGACCTCCCCGAGCTCAGGGCGTCGATGGTCTTCGGCGCCTTCGGACGCGGCCACGTGCTTCCGCCCTTCGTGGGCGCCGGAGTGACGGTGCAGGGGATGCGCGATCTCGTGCGGTTCATCCACGGCCCGTGCGCGTGCGAGATCAAGGTCTCGAACCCGGGCATCGACCTGCTGATGAGCTGGAACTGGACCGAGCGCCTGCCGCAGTGGGCGACCGGCGCGGCGGTACAGCCCAGCTTCGTGCTGCTCGACTTCGGCGGGGATTCGGGCGAAGGTCCGGGCTACGAAGCTGAGCGCGCCGACCCGGATCGCCCCGCCCCGCAGGCATCGAGTCCGCCCGCCCCGCGGGGGGCCGATGCGCCCGGCGACCGGCCCGTGACGGACGCGTCGGAGGCTCTCGCGGAGCAGCGGGCCGCGCCCGGGCCGGAGCTTGCGGACGCGCCGTCTCCCCCCGCGCAGGCCCGCCTGGCGCGGCCGTCCGCGACCATCGACGCGCCGACGCCGGAGGG
>JALGUI010000065.1 GCA_029820915.1 Candidatus Zipacnadia bacterium
TCGCACCGTCGTCTTCGTGGGCGTCCTGGTGTTCGGGATAGCACTATCGGGAGTTGTGCGCGCGCAGAGGCGGGCGGAGGCCGAAACGGAAGCGCAGCGCCAGCGCTTCGTGCGGATGGTTGAGACCGCCAATGCCCTGATCGTCGGGCTGGACCCCCAGGGCAGGATAACCCTGTTCAACCGCAAGTGTGAGGAGGTCACGGGCCGCTTAGCGGAACAGGTGGTGGGGCGAGAGATCTCCGAACTGGCGCCGGCGCAGCAGTGGGCCTCGCAGGCCACGGGCGCGTTCGCCCAGTTGCGAGACAGCGGGTCGCTGGACCGGTTCGAGTACCCCTGGGTAGGCGCGGACGGGCAAGAGTGTATCATCGCCTGGCGTCCTGCGTTGATCGCCGCGCAGAATGGCGGACTCAGTGAGGTAATGGTCATCGGGATCGACATCACCGAGCAGCGGGCCGCGGAGGTGGCGCTGCGCGAGAGCGAGACGAGATTCAGAGAGCTGGTCGATCTGCTGCCCCAGGTGATCTGTGAGACCGACGAAGAGGGCCATCTCGTCTTCGTGAACCGCACGGCCCTCGAGATGTTCGGGTACACGGCGGCCGAGGCTGCGAGGGTCACGAACGTCCTGGAGACCATCGCTCCCGAGGATCGCGACAGGGCGGCGGAGAACATGCGCAGGTCTCTGAGGGGAGAGGAGTTGGGTCGCACAGAGTACATGGTTCTGAGGAAGGATGGCAGCACGTTCCCCGTCGCTGTCTACGCCAGCCCCATCGTTCGTGACGGGAGACCGGTCGGGCTCAGGGCCCTGCTGATAGACATCACCGAGCAGAGACGGGCGGACGACAGGCTGCGGGCAGAGCGAGACCGGCTCCAGGTCCTCATGGATGGACTGGCCGGCACGGGTATCGGCCTGGACATCGTCACACGTGAGTACAGAATTGGCTTCCAGAACGCCGTCCTGAAGCAGGCATTCGGCGATGCAGCGGGGGAACTGTGCTATACAACATACATGGGACGTGAAGAGCCGTGCGAGGACTGTCCCATGGTACGGTGCCTGGAGGACGGAGCGGTACACAGCGTCGAGTTGACGGGAGCCGATGGAAGGGACTACCAGCTCATCGCGGCCCCGCTACCGACTTCGCGTGGCACGGCCGACAGGGCGTTGGAGGTGCTCGTGGACATCACCGCGCGCAGGCGGGCGGAGGCCGAGCTACGCGAGAGCGAGGCCACGTACCGCACCGTCTTCGACAACACCGGCGCCGCGACGTGCATGCTCGAGGAGGACGGCACGATCGCGCTGGCCAACGAGGAGTTCGCCCGGCTCGCCGGCTACTCCAGCGAGGAGCTCCAGGGCAGGATGAAGTACACCGACTTCATCGCCCCCTACGAGCTCGAGCGCATGACCGGCTACCACGCCGAGCGGCGCACCTCCGACGGCGAGGCGCCCGACCGCTACGAGTTCGACTTCATCGGCCGCGAGGGCAACACCAGGCGCATCCTCCTCACGATCGGCCTCATCCCCGGCACCGGCACCTCCGTCGCCTCGCTGCTGGACGTCACCGAGCGCAAGGTGGCGGAGGAGCGCATCGTTCACCTCAACGCGGTGCTGCGCGCGATCCGCGACGTCAACCAGCTCATCACCCAGGAGCAGGACCCGGCCCGCCTGCTCGCCGGTGCCTGCGAGCGCCTCATCGCGAGCCGGGGCTACCGCTCGGCCTGGATCGCGTGGTTGGACGAGGACGGGAGCCTGCGGGGGGCCTTCGAGGCCGGGCTGGGCGACTGCTTCACCCCGGTTCGGGAGCTGCTGGCGCAAGGGGAGCGGCCGCAGTGCGCGCGGGCGGCGCTGGCTGAGCCGGGGGTTGCGGTGTTCGAGAGCGTGGAGGAAGCCTGCGGCGACTGCCCGCTGGCGGCCGGCCTCGAAGCCAATGCGGCCATGGCGGCGGTTCGCCTTGAGCACGCCGAGCGCGTCCAGGGCGTCGTGGTCGTCTCCGTGCCGGGGGAGATGGCCGGAGACGACGAGGAGCAACGTCTGCTCGAGGAGATCGCCAGTGACATCGCGCTGGCGCTGCACGCCATCGAGATCGAGGAGGAGAGGCAGGAGGCTATGGAGGAGGTGGCCCGGCTCAGCGACTTCCGGGAGTCGGTCATCGATCAGGCCAACGTCTGGCTCGATGTGCTCGACGAGGACGGAAACGTGCTGATCTGGAACCCCGCGGCCGAACAGATAAGCGGCTACCCCCGGGACGAGGTCATCGGCCACGACCGGATCTGGGAGTGGCTCTATCCCGACCCCCAGTACCGCGAGGAGATCATCGGCACCGCATTTGACGCCATCACGGAGGGCCGGCTCGTCGAGGACTTGCAGACTACCATCCGCACCAGGGAAGGCGATGAGCGCATCATCTCCTGGCACTCCCGCCGGCTTACTGACCGGGACGGTCAGCCCATCGGCTCGGTCGCGATGGCCCGCGACGTTACGGAGCACAGGGAGCTTGAGGAGCAGCTTCGGCGCGCGCAGACGATGGAGGTGGTCGGGCAGCTTGCCGGCGGCGTGGCCCATGACTTCAACAACGTGCTGACCGCTATTCTCGGGCACACACAACTGACACTGAGGGAGATGTCCGATGACGCGCCCGGACGCCGGCACCTGGAACACATACCGACGGCGGTGGCCAGAGCCGCCGACCTGACTCACCAGCTTCTGGCCTTTGGCCGCAGACAGGTGCTGAGGCCCGAGGTGCTGGACCTGAACGCCGTAGTCGCTGAGTTGGAGCCCATGCTGAGGCGTGTTATCGAGGAGAACATCGAGCTGACCATTCGACGGGAAGCTGAGACCGGTCGCGTCGAGGTGGATCGGGCACAGATAGAGCGGGTCATCGTGAACCTTGTAGTCAATGCCCGAGACGCCATGCCGGATGGCGGCAGGCTGACCATCGAGATCGGTTGCGTGGTCCTCGACGAGGCGGATGTCCGGCCCCACGAGGGGCTGGAGGCGGGCCCCTTCGTGGCGATGACGGTCAGCGATACCGGGATAGGCATGGACGCGGAGACACTGTCCCGGATCTTCGAGCCGTTCTTCACGACGAAGCAGGAGACCGGCACCGGCCTGGGGCTGTCTACAGTGCACGGGGGCCTCACGCAGAGCGGCGGTGGCATTGACGTAGACAGCGAGCCGGGAGTGGGCACGACCTTCACGGTGTACCTGCCGCGTGTTGACAGCTCTCACGAAGACGGTTGAAGGGGCGAGAGGAAGTTGAGCGGGGCGAAGACCATTCTGGTCGTAGAGGACGAGGACCTGGTGCGAGAGTACATAGTCAGTGCCCTGCAATTGGAGGGCTACAATGTGCTCGCCGCCGCCGACAGCCTGGAGGCGCTCCGGATCTGTGAGGGGTCCCAGAGGCCGATCCATCTGCTGGTGACCGACGTGGTGATGCCGCGGATGTCCGGCGGCGATCTGGCCGAACAAGCACGGCGTACCAGACAAGACCTGAGCGTGCTGTACGTCTCGGGCTACGCGCCGAACGCCATCGAGCGCCAGGGCGTGCTGGCTCCCAACGCGCATTTCCTCGAGAAGCCCTTCGGCATCGACGAACTGGTGGATGCGGTCCGGGAGATACTCGACGAGGGGCAATAGCCGCTCACGTGGGCCGTGGTGAGGACACGAGAGGCGCGCGCCGCGACCTTGGGGATCGGGGGGCGCTTTGCACGGCCCGGCGCGAATCCAGCGATAGGGGGCAGTGCTATCCGTGGCCCGAATACTGCTGGTGGATGACGAGGAGATAATCGTCTCGTTGGTGCGCCACGTCCTTCGCGATGAGGGGCATGAGGTCCTCACGGCCGCCCGCGGCCTCGAGGCCCTCGCGGTTGCCCGGCGCCATCCTCCCGACCTGGTCATTCTCGACATCGTCATGCCCGGCATAGACGGTCTCGCAGTCTGTCGGCGATTGCGTGAGGACCCGAAGCTCCAGGCGATCCCAGTCCTCTTCCTGACCGGGCGGGACGCCATCGCGGAGCGCATCGAGGGACTCGACGGCGGGGGCGACGACTATCTGCCGAAGCCCTTCGACTTCGGCGAGCTGCGGGCGCGGGTGAGGGCGCTGTTGCGTCGGACCGACGCCACCCGGCAGGCAAGCTCGGAGGCCGAGGCGGAGAAGACCGTGGTCTCGGGCCCGCTCACTCTCGATCTGCACTCCCGCGAGGTGCGGTTTGAGGGCAATGCAGTGCTGCTGACGCCAACCGAGTTCGACCTCATGTACTTCCTGATGACACACCCCGACGAGGCCTTCTCTTCCATGCGGCTGTTGCAGCAGGTATGGGGCCATCCTCCGCATACAGGCGAACCGTCCCTGGTGCGAGGGTACATGAGAAAGCTGCGCGAGAAGATCGAAGACGACCCCGACGATCCTCGCTTCCTCAGAACGGCCTCTCGCCACGGCTACATCTTCACGCCCGACGCATGAAGTGGGCGGCGGACACGGGAGCGCTCCCGTCCGCAACCGGTTGACCGAGGTCGCAACGCCCTCCGTCAGACCCCTGGTCATGCCATCCTGCGCTGTGAGCCCCTCGCCGGGCGGCCGATCAAGACTAACGCAATAGTAACGATGCCCCGGCCGCCTCGCAGGTATACTGGTTGCGACTTCCAGACGGTAGCCACCACGATGTCGGCGGTATCCGCGGGCTGGGCGGAGTGTCGGTCGCGGCAATGGCGCTTGGGCGGCCTCGAAGTAAGCGCCTGAGGTTCCGCGGCCGCACACGTGCGACGAGCTCTCGACGCGCGTCCAGCAGGAGGGTACCGTGGACAACATGTCTGCAGGGCCACTGCCAACGCGTTCAATCCTCGGCCCGGCAGCCGCGCTGTTCCCTGCTCACCGGTTTCCCACCGGCGCCCTCAGGCCGTCGCGATTCACAACGCCCGCAAGAGTCGCACGAGGCGACAGCGGACGGCCGCTGATCGGCAGACCGGGCTCAGCACACAGGAGTAGGTGAACCCAAATGCAGATGTATCAGGACATAGGGCTGGACACCTGGCTGTCGGCTGAGACGGCAGGTGAAGACACCAGGCAGAGGCCGTTCGAGTTCTCTCTGATTCGCTCAGAGGACAACGTGAGGGTAGTTCTGGTGATGCTGCTGCTGGTCACGGCGCTGACCACGCCGGAGCTTGTGACCAACCGGGTGGCCGCCTACACGGCGCTGATCGTTGGCGTGCTGCTGACGTTCTGGGCGCGGTGGGCGGCCGACTGGCTACGTCTGCGGCGCGAAGGCCAGCTCGGCACGGGCACGGTGGTGATTGTCCTGGGTGACTTCGCATGGCTGTCTGCGTTCGTGTGGGGCACGGGGAGCCTGGCCAGTCCCTTCAACGCACTGTTGCTGGTGCCGATAGTGTTCTCCGTCGCTCTGTTCAGTCGCATGCGCATCGCCGTCATGCTGGTGACAGGACTGGTGGTGGTGGCGTACCTTAGCTATGCCGGGGCCGCGCCGGGAGGTTTCGCCTGGTCCTGGAAGCTCAGCGGGATGTTGCTGACCATCATGGCGCTGTCCTGGCTGGCGTACGCGATGTGTCTCGTTCTGGAGCGCGAGAGGCGCACCAATGAGCTGGTGGTCAGGAATCTGTCCGAGGCCGTAGCTCTGGTGGACGGGACCCGGCATGTGGTACTGGTCAACAGGCAGTTGGGGGAGCTGGCCGATGTTGACGTCAATGACATTCTGGGGAAGCACCTGGACGATATCGCCCGCGACCCGGCCTGCGCACACGTGGCCTCGATCCTCGAAGACGTCGATAGCCCGGGTGGCAGAACAACCCCTGTGATGCGCGAGTTGACGATGTCGGTGCCGGAGACCTTGGACCTGCGCGTCTCCACGATCCCCTGTGCGGGGCCTGCCGGTGGACCGGTTGGCTGGATCGTGATCTGCCAGGATACGACGGCCATCAAGGCGTTGGTGCGGCTGAAACAGAAGGGCATGTCCATGCTCGCACACGAAATCCGGTCGCCCATCGCCACACTCAAAGTCATGGCGTCCATGCTGTCGGCGCTGGCCGAGAAGGTGAAGGACGGCACGAGCGTGCGCATTGCGGAGGCCATCGAGGTCGAGACGGAACGCCTGCTGAGCACTGTGGGCCAGCTTCTTCACATATCGGCCCTGGAAGAGCCGGACTACCCACTGAACCGAGAGAACATCGACCTTCGCGCCCTGGTGCGCAAGGTGAAACGAGTTGCCGAACTCAGGAGTTCGTCCAAGGGCATCTCCGTGCACGCTGAATTCGGGGACTTGCCTGCAGAAGCGTGGGTTGACGAGGAGCGCGTGGAGGAAGCTCTGCACCATCTGTGCGACAATGCCAACAAGTACACCGAGCCCGGCGGGGAGATATGGATCAACGCCACGAGTGAGAACGGGTGCGTGTACATCTCGGTACGTGACGACGGACCCGGTATTGCGCCCGACCGGCGCGAGGCGATCTTCGACAAGTTCACGCAACTGCAGGATGACATCGACAGAGACAAGAGCGAGCGCGGCGTCGGCCTTGGCTTGTACGTGGTGAGGCGTGTGGCTGAGCTGCACGGCGGATCGGTTGAGGTAGAAAGCGAGGCCGGGCGTGGCTCGACCTTCACACTGCGCCTGCCGGTTGACGACCGGTCATCAGTCGCCGCCGTCAGCCAAGATGATGCCGCGATGAGCATACCGGCGAGTTGAGCACTGCCGTCGGCGGACCGGCTCCGCCGGCGTGCCGACCACCGCCATATGGCAACCAGGCCGAGAAGCCAGACGCTGAGACCGGGCGCCGCACGATCGTGAGCCTGTCCGGCGGCAGGTCTCAGGCGGTCACGACGACGACTCGTCCCGATGAGGAGGTCAGGGAGGATGGCATCTCTGAAGGTGCTCGTCGTGGATGATGAGCCCAGCACGCGCTCCTACGTCACGCGGGTGCTTGAGAATGCCGGTCATGATGTGTTGGCGGCCGGTAACGGCGCGGAGGCGATCGAGATATGGGAACGGGAGCGCCCGCCTCTGGTGATGACCGACTGGGTCATGCCCGGGATGGACGGCGAGGCGCTCTGCCGGCATATTCGACAGGAGCGCACTGAGCGCTACACCTACGTGATCATGTTGACCATGAGGGAAGACCAGCAGGATGTGGTCGCCGGGCTGGAGGCGGGCGCCGACGACTACATCAAGAAGCCCTTCGATAAGCACGAGCTGCTGCTGCGCGTGAGGGCGGGGCAGCGCGTCATCGATCTGGAGACGGCGCTGGGCGACAGGATATCGCAACTGGAGGAAGCGCTGGGCCGCGTGCGCACCTTGGAGGGCATTCTTCCAACCTGCGCGTACTGCGGCAGGATTCGGGATGAGGAGGGCGACTGGCACGAGCTGGAGACCTACATACGAACGACGACGCGAGCCGAGTTCTCGCACGGCGTCTGCCCCGAGTGCGCTGAGGAGCACATCCTCCCTCATCTGCGGAGAGGCAAGACGGACGGCGACGAGAGCGCCTGACCGATGGGAGCCGGCTCCGTGGGGCCGTGGCAAGGAGACGATCGGACAGGTCGCGGAGGGCTTGGCGGCAAGGCTGGGCCATCGACCACATCTCAGCCGCTCTGTCGTCCGTGAGGCATCAGACGAGTACTGCCGCCCCGAGCGGTAGGAAGGAACGGTCCGGCACATGGGCGGGAAGCAGACGACCGTGGAACGACTGCTGCGTGTGAGCTTCAACCCAACCGTCCTGGTCGTCGGGGCTCTGGCACTGGGAACCGTGGCGCTGATCGCGGGGATCGGTCTCGCCCTCGCCACATCTCATCACCTGATCCAGACAGCCGATGAGAGCGCCCAGCGCCTGCGAGCCGACGTCGGCCGGCTCTCCGCCGACGCCCTGGAGGGGCTCGCCCAGGACGCCATCCGGCAGAGTGCCGGGAGCGTGGCGCACCAGGTGGACATCTACCTCATAGCTCACCCTGACAGCACGATCAGGGATCTGCGGCGCGATCCAGCCTTCCACGAGATCGCCGTTCAGCCGGTGGGGCGGACAGGTCACACAAGCGTCTACGACTACGACCGGGGCGTCAGCTACTTCAACGCCGAGACCCATCTCATTGACCGCGACCTTCACACGCCCTCAGCGGCCCAGCCTGAGTTGTGGCGGATAGTTCGGGCCTCGCTGGGAGGCCGGGACTCGTCGGGCTACTACGAGTGTGCTCAGCCCAATGGCGACAGGCGAGAGAAGTTCGCTTACATCGCCCCCACGGACCAGCGCACCGCCGACGGGGTCGGCCTGGCTATCATGGCCGGCACGTGGCCTGATGAGTTATTGGGGCCCGCCGCGGGACTCAGCGAACGGATATCGGTCGCCTCGGACCGTGCCGCGACGGCAATGGTGCAGCAGCAGCAGGACCTGGTGCAGCGCACCTTCCTGCTGATGGGCGTCCTGGCTATTGGCCTGCTCGTGAGCATTGGGTATATCGGCGCTCGGCTGGTAAGCAAGAGCAACGCGGCGGCCGCGTCAGAGGCCAGCTTCGAGAGCTTGTTCGACACCGCACGGGACGCCATCTTCATAGCCGACCCGGAGACCGGAGAGATAGTCGATGCCAACCTGGCGGCGGAGGATCTGCTCGGGCGCGAGCGCTCGGAGATCATCGGAATGCATCAAGGCGAGCTGCACCCGCCCGATAAGGTCGAGGAGTATCGTGAGACCTTCAGGCGACACGCTGAGCACAGGACCAGCGCGGACGACGACGGGGAGGTCCTGAGAGCCGACGGCGGCACGGTGCCGGTGTTCATCAGCGCCAATCTGGTCGAGGTGGGCGGACGCACGCTCATTCAGGGCCGCTTCGTGGACCTGACCGCGCTCAAGCGGGCGGAACAGAAGCTGGCGGAGCTTCAGAGAATCATCGAGCGCAGCCCAGTCGTCGTGTTTCTCTGGAGGAATGCTGAGCATTGGCCTGTTGAGTTTGTCTCGGACAACGTGGAGGAGCTCACGGGTTACACGAGCGAGCAGTTCGTGGATGGCGAAGTGCTCTATGAGGAGATTGTCCACGAGGAAGACCTGGAGAGAGTGGCCAATGAGGTAGCCGCAGGCTCGAGCGAGCACGGGCGCCGGGCTTTCACTCACGAGCCGTACCGCATTGTCACTAAGGACGGAGAGACAAGATGGATCGTTGATCAGACCGACATAAGAAGGAACGCAGAGGGCGAGATCACGCACTACCAGGGGGTTGTCCAGGACATCACCGAGCGCAAGCGGGCGGAGGAGGCGCTGCGCGAGAGCGAGGAACGACACCGACTCCTGTTCGAGAGCTCGCGTGACGCCATAATGACCATGGCCCCTCCCTCCTGGAAGTTCACTGCCGCCAACCCCGCGACAGTGGAGGCATTTGGGGCCGAAGACGAAGCCGACTTCACCATGCTTGGGCTCTGGGACCTATCTCCCGAACTGCAGCCGGACGGCCGTCCGTCCGCTGAGAAGGCCAGGGAGATACTCGAGACGGTCGTGCGGGAGGGGTCGCACCTGTTCGAGTGGACCCACCAGCGGCTCAATGGCGAGGAGTTCCCGACCACGGTGCTGCTCACGAGGATGGAGCTGGCCGGTCAGACGCTGCTCCAGGCCACGGTGCGCGACATCACCGCGCGCAGGGAGGCGGAGGAGACACGTGAGCGCGCCATGGGCGAGCTTGAGGCGCTCAACCGCGAGCTGGAGGCCGCGCGCGCGGAGGCCGTTGCCGCAACGCAGGCCAAGAGCAGCTTTCTGGCCAGGATGTCACACGAGATCCGCACCCCCATGAACGGCGTTATCGGCATGTTGGACCTGGCCCTCGACACCGATCTCAGCGCGGAGCAGCGGGAACTGCTGGAGGTCGCCGACGGTTCTGCCGAGGTTCTGCTGACCATCATCAACGACGTACTGGACTTTTCGAAGGTTGAAGCCGGTCAACTGAGGCTGGAGACCACGGTACTCGAGCTCGGAGAGGC
>JALGUI010000770.1 GCA_029820915.1 Candidatus Zipacnadia bacterium
GCGCCCGGCCGAAGGGTGTCCTGCTCCAGCGTGATCGAGACCCGCCACACACCGGGCTGCCCCGCCGTCGCGACGTCTGGCGAGACCTGCGCCCGAGCCGGCACCGGCTCGCGGTCCATCGTCCGGTTGGCGCAGTCCCACCAGTAGCGGTCGGCTTCGCGGGTCGTCTCCCACTGTCGAGCGCGGATCTCCCGCGGGCGATCCCGGTGGTCAGCCATCAGCGATTGCTCCCTTGCGTACGCACTCAAGGCCGACCGGGATTTCGCTGCCCGGGACTCATGGACCTTGCGGCTGAGGAGCGGTCCACAACACCGCGCAGGCCGGGCTTCCCGCCCGGCAACGCCGTTCGCGGCGCCGGCGGCTAGGCCGCATCATTCGCGTAGGTCGGCCTGTGCCTGATCCCGCCCGGGGGCGGGATCAGGCGCAGTTGAGAGCGCGCCCCTGCGCGCTCTCAACTTCCAGCCCGACGTGCATTCCAGGCCGCACAGTGCGTTGACCATGCAGCCGCAAGAAGCGGCCCTCGGCGGTGTGCGCGGTATCAGCGGCCCGTCTCGGGATTGCGACGAGATTGTTGACGAATAGCCCGGGCTAGATCAGCGCGGTCGAGAAGTAGCGCTCGGCGCGGTCGGGCAGGACCGTCGCGATCACGCCGCCCGGCGCCAGCTCGTGAGCCAGCCTGCGCGCCGCCCAGGTGTTCGCGCCCGATGACGTGCCGACCAGCAGCCCCTCGCTCCGGGCCAGCCGGCGCGTGGTCTCGATCGCGTCCTCGTCGGTCACGGTGATGACCTGGCTGATGATCGAGGTATCGAGGATCGGCGGCACGAAGCCGTCGCCGATTCCGGGGATGCGGTGCAGGCCCGGCTCGTGGCCGAGCAGCGCCGCCGAGTTGGCGGGCTCCACGGCGACGAGGTGAACGTCCGGGTTGTGCTCGCGCAGGAACTTGCCTACGCCCGCGAAGGTGCCGCCCGAGCCGATGCCGGCCACGAAGGCGTCCACGTGGCCGTGCAGGTCAAGCCATATCTCCGGGCCGGTCTCATCGTAGTGCGCCGCCGGGTTGTCGGGGTTCTCGAACTGCTGCAGGCACACCGCGCCGTCGATCTCCTCGACCAGCTCGCGCGCCCGGTCGCACGCGCCCTCGATATTCGCCTGCTTCGGCGTCAGCTCCAGCTCGCCCCCGAAGGCGCTGATGATCTTCTTGCGCTCCTCGCTCATGTCCTCGGGCATGGCGATGATGACGCGGTAGCCCTTCTGCACGCCGACCAGCGTCATGGCGATGCCGGTGTTCCCGGACGAGGGCTCGACGATCGTCGAGCCCTCAGTCAGCCTTCCCCGCTCCTCCGCCGCCTCGATCATGCGCAGCGCCACGCGGTCCTTGATCGAGCCGCCGGGGTTCAGGAACTCCGCTTTCGCCCAGATCTCACACGGGGCATCGCAACTGATGGCTACGATGGGGGTACTGCCGATCGCCTCAAGAATGTCCGTGCACTCCAAGCCGTCTCACTCCAGTTCCCCCGTGTCCGGCCTTGTTGGTTGCCCACGCGCCCCCTGGCATCCCGGACAGTAGAAGGTCGGGCGGTTGCTCTGCACAATGCGTTCAATGGTCGCATGACAGCCGCGCGTGCGGCAACGCTCGCCCTCGCGGCCGTAGACCCGCAGCCGCTCCTGGAAGCGCCCCGGAACGCCCGCGCCCGTCACGTAGTCCGAGATCGTGGTGCCCTCGGCCTCGATGGCCTCGCGCAGCACCCGGCGAATGGCCCGGTGCAGCGCCCGCATCTGCTCGGCGGCCAGCTCGTTGCACCGGGCCTCGGGCCCGATACCGGCGCGGTGCATGACCTCGTTGCCCAGCCCCGCCACGCGAGTCTGGTCGAGCAGCGCGCCCTTGACCAGGGCGCTGCGCCCCCGCAGCATCTCGCCCAGCCGCTTGGCCGTGAACGCGCGCGACATCGCGTCCAGCCCGACCTTGCGCAGCGTCTCGCTGTCGGCGAGCCGCTCCTCGCTGCTCAGCTCCAGGTGGCCGAGGCGCCGCACGTCGCGGAAGATCAGCCGCCGCC
>JALGUI010000066.1 GCA_029820915.1 Candidatus Zipacnadia bacterium
GAGGTCTGCCACTCGCGGGTGGAGGCCCAGTCCGCGGGGGCGCGGTACTTGGTCTCCGAGATCAGCTCGCGGCCGCGGGCGAAGAGGATGATGCTGAGCGCGTCGTAGTGCTCGTGCCCGTGCGTGCCGGAGTAGTGCAGGTGGAGCTGCGCCTGGTCGTCGCCCTCGCCGGCGCCCAGGATCGCGTGGCCCATGCCGCCGAGGATGCGCGGGTAGGAGCGTTCAGGCTTGGTGTCCCACCACGCGCCATGGGGGAACGAGGCGTCGTGGAGCTTCGCGTAGTCCTTGTCGGGGAAGGTCAGATTCTTGAGCGCATCCCACATGCGCTGGTGCCGGCGGGCGTACTCGGCGGCCAGGTCGAGGTCGTCATAGCGCGGCAGGTCGATGTCGCAGGTGTAGCCCGGCGGGTCGGAGTAGCCCTGCAGCACAGCGGGCACCGACCCCGTCAGCCCCACGGTGATGTCCTTGTGATAGCTCGGCGATCCCTCGTGCCAGAACCCGTCGGCGTAGTACATGGCGTTGTGGATCCAGCGATAGCGCTGCACCGCGATGTGCACGTAGCGCGGCTCGGGGATCGCCATGCCATACAGGGGCAGGGCGCGGAGCAGGTAGTGGGTCAGGTTCCCCAGGTCCACGGGGCGCTCGAGGTAGTGCTCGGGGACATGGCGGATCAGGTCGCGCTCGATCTGGGCCAGCGCCCCGAGGTCCTGCATGGCGCCGCTGTCGTGGACGAGGTCGAAGGCGCGCACCACGGGCAGTCCGAAGTCGATGTCGGACACGAACCAGACCCCCCACAGACCGTTGGCGTCCCAGGCCAGCCGGTACGCCTCGTCATCCTGATCGCGCAGCTCCCCATCGCGGGCGACCAGCGGCCACCCGGGCATGACCTCGGCGTAGCGCTGCAGGATGATCGCCGCCCGGTGGGCGGGCAGGTCGTCTCCGGTGAGGTGATAGAGCCGCGCGAGGTCGTACGCCACCTCACGCATGGCGAGGTTGGAGCGGTCGAGCGCGCCCCGGTCGGTGATCTGCGCGCGCAGTTCGTCCTCGGAGACCTGAAGCCACTTCCCCGAGATGGCCGTGAGGATGCGGGCGCCGCGCTCGCCCGCCTGCGGCTCGCCCGTCGTTACGTACAGCCGGAACAGCGTGTCCGCGGCCCACAGCGGCAGGGCGTTGGCCTCCGCATCCCGGTCGCCCGGATCGCCTCCGGCGAGCAGCTCTGCGTCGCCGGCGGGCAGGCGGCTGTCGAGGGCGCTCTGCGCGGCCTCGGGATCGCACTCGTAGCTGAGGAACGGGCGTTGCTGGGCATAAGCCACGCTCATCAGCATCGCCGGCAGTCCCACGGCCATGCGAGTCGTCGGACGCATCGGAGCACCTCCGGGCGCGGCGGGCTACTCGCGCACGAGCGACGGCGCCGGATAGAAGTAGTGCATGACTATCCAGAAGGTCAGGACGACACTGACGCCGAGGACCAGTCCGAAGGCCAGGGGGCGCAGCCGATTGAAGGCGCGATAGCCGCCGAAGCGCACAACGGTGACCTTCATGAGCCAGCCCGCGAAGATCGACATCCAGTACCGGTCAATCGGCCAGCCGAGCCAGGCGACGTAGCCCAGCGGATGCAGTGGCCACCACACGAACTGGCGCCGCATGGCCACCAGGCCATAGGTCACGACGCCTCCCAGCCCCAACCCGATCCAGTCGGCCACGGCCATCGATGTCGGGGCCTCAAGGTAGCGCACCAGGTGGGCCGTGGTGTTCAGCGACGAGCCGCTCGGCCACCAGCCGAGCTTCGGCACGCCCCACGTGTAAATGACGTAGAGCGAGGTCACGTGTGCGCACAGGATGGCGACGACCACTCCGGCCATGGCGACCAGCATCACTCGACCCCGCGCCGCGCCCATCTCGCTGCCGATCTTCAGGCCCTGCGCGACGGCCGCCATGTTGGTGGTCGCGGTAGAGCGGATCTGCGTCCAGCTCGTCATGGTGAGCAGCGTCAGGTTCCGCGGGCCGATGCGGTCGGTGCCAGCGATCTCGAAGATCGCCTCGTTGAGGCGGAAGGGGCTGGCGTAGATGAACATCCCCGCCTCGCAGACGACGCGAGCGACCACCATGCCCATCAGCGGAAACGCGGCGTACTGGACCAGCGCCCAGACCGCCGACATGCCGAAGTACGAGCACCACCAGACGACGAACGTCAGCGCGCCGAGGAAGCCCAGCACCGCAAGGCGATAGGGCTCTCCGGCGTCCGGACTTCCGGCGTCGCGTCGCAGTGTTCCGAAGGCGACGGCGAAGGCACGACGCACGTGGGCTCGGGCCGACCACAGCAGCGCGGCGCCCAGCACCGCGTACCCGCCGATGGTCTGGAACTTGAAGAACTGATAGTGGCCCACGTCGATGCCGATGGCGATGCGGAGGAACTGCTGGATGCGCCGGAGCCAGTAGAAGAACCACAGCGAGAAGCCCACCTCGGCCGTGAGCAGGTAGGCCACCCCGACCATCTCGGGGTAGAAGTGCGTCGGGACGCGGTTGAAGGCCGACCAGGGCCCGCTGAGCACGGTCTCGGTGCTGCGCTGCAGGTCGATGTCGGGGATGGCGGGCCAGTAGGCGTGTGCGCCCTTGACGGAGTAGAGCAGGCAGGCGAAGACGAACGCGCCCCACATCAGCGAGCTGTGCATCAGCGCCGAGGACTGCAGCGGCTCGCTCTCGACGACCTCGACCGGGACTTGCACCAGTGGATAGAGCAGCCTCTCCTCGCGCTCCCAGCGGTACGCAATCATGGCCGCGAAGCACAACACAAGCCAGTAGAGCGCGAACCAGAACGGCGTCCACACCAGCAGCGGCGTCGCCCACTGTCGCCACGGAATCGAGCGGCCCGGCGGCAGCCCTTCATAGGCCCAGCGGGCCACGGGCGCCTCGGGCGAGACGGCCGGCACCAGCATCGGGTTGAGGTCCTCGAGGTAGAGCTCGGGCGGGGCAATGTCGGGTGTGGCGTAGTAGACCAGCCCGACGATGTTCAGGTAGACGTGCTGAGAGAACTCCTGGCCGGCGATGGCGCCGACGATCAGGAGCATCAGGAATACCAGAAGCAGCTCGTGTGCGGTGAGCGCCCAGCGGCCGACGAGGCGGCGGCTGAGCCTGAGCACCGAGTTGGCCCCCACCAGGGCCAGGAGGATACAGACGGCGCCGCGCGGCAGATAGCCCGTGCCGATGATCTCGTAGCGCAGCAGCACGCCGAAACAGCCCACGACGGTGAACCCGACCACCATGATCAGGCCGACCACTATCGCGCGCGCCGTGACGCCTGTCGCGTCGGCCCGCCCGTCCGCGGGCTGTTCCCGGGCCTGGGTCGCGGAGCCGGCTGCCAGTGAGGTCACTCCCGGGCGAAATCTGGTCGCATGCAGGGGACCGTGAGGACCGGACCATCAACGCGGTCCGACCAGGTGCTGGTATTCCTCCGGGTACGCTGCCCAACCTGCACGGCGGCGATGACTGAGGCAGGAGGCCACCACGGCGGGCGCGGCGAATACGTGCTTGTCCGGATGTACCAGGCCGGAACGGGACAGAAGCACCATGCAACGGCTTCTCGAGACAGGATCGCCGGGACGTCTCGGGTTCCTCGTGGGCTTGAGCGTCTTCGTCATGGTCGCCCTGCTGAACGGCCTCGGAAGGCTTCAGACCGCCGAGAACGCCCTGCTGGGCCTCCGCTTTGAGGTGCGAGGCCCCCGGCAGCCCGGCGAGCAGGTGGTGCTACTGTCGCTCGAAGAGGGCAGCATCTTCGCCGGCGCCGGCGTGGCCCCCTGGTCGCGGCAGGGCCTCGCCGAGCTGGTAAGGCGACTCGACCGGGCCGGGGCGGCGGTCATCGGGCTGGATCTGCCTGCCCTGGCGGGGAACGTGATCCCACCGCGGTCGCTGGCCGACGACGAGATCCTGGCCAACGCGATGCGCGCCCACGGCCGCGTCGTGCTGCCCATGGTGATCCGGGAGAGGGGCAGCGCTGAGACCGGAAGCCCAGAGGTAGCCATGCCGTTCGCGTTGGGCGAGGGCGATCTGCTTCGCCCCAAGGGGCTGCGCCCGGGGCAGCTCACAGTCCCCTCGGTGGCCTTGGTCGCCGCGGCCGCGGGCCTCGGCGCCACGAACATCTACCCCGACGTCGATGGCGCCGCTCGGGAAGCTCCGCTCGCCGTTTCGTGGGGCAACGCCATCTACCCCTCGTTCGCGCTCGAGTTGATGCGCGTGTCCGAGGCGGGCGAACCCGGGTCGGCCGCGGTGCTCGACGGAGGCGTGCGCGTTGCGGGCGTGACGTACCGCACCGACGCAGAGCTTGAGGTGCTCATCAACTACGTCGGTGGCTATCGCGACTTCCCACGGCTGCCATACCGCTCGGTCGTCAGTATGCCGCTGGGGTCGCTGCGCAGCGTCGTCGCGGGCAAGATCGTCATCATCGGCACGGACTTGGCGGGGATCACGACGCTTTGGCGCACGCCGACGGCTCCACTCATGCCCGGCGTGGAAGTCGCGGCGACCGTCACCGAGAACCTCGTGGGTCAGAGCACGCTCACCCGCCTGCCCGCCTGGGCCGGTCAGCTTATGACCCTCATCCTGGCCCTTCTGGTCGGCTCGCTGGTCGCTCGCAGCACGCCGCTCCGGGGGCTGCTGACGACGCTTGCGCTCCTCGTCCTCATCGCCCTCATCGGCTTCGCCCTGTTCTTCGCCGGAATCTACGTGCCGCTCGCCGCCCCGCTGCTGACCATTGCGATCGTCGGCGGGCTACTGGTCGCCAACTCGGCGGCGCGCACGGAGCGGCACCGAGCGGAGGTGGAGGCGCACCTGCAGTCTCGGCTGCAGGCGATCGCGGGCATCGGCCGCCTCGTCAACTCCAGCCTCGACCAGGAGCAGCTCCTGGTCGAGATCCTGCGCTGGGCGGAGAGTGAGATCAACGCCGAGGGCAGCTCGCTGCTGCTTATGGAGCCCGACGGCGAGCACCTGCGCTTCGAGGTGGCGCTCGGCGACAAGGCCGACATGCTCAAGGACATCACGCTACGTGTCGGCGAGGGCATCGCGGGGACGGTGGCCCAGACGGGCGAGCCGATCATAGCTCAGGACGTCGAGCACGACACTCGTTGGAGCCGCGACGTCGCCTATGCGATCGACCACAGCACGCGCTCGATCCTGTGCGTGCCGATGATGCTGCGCGACGAGGTCGTCGGCGTCATCGAGGTGCTCAACAAGCGGGGCGGCCTGTTCAACGACTACGACGTGCAACTGCTGCAGGTCATCGGCCATCAGTCCGCACTGTTTCTGGAGAACGCGCGACTGTATCGGGCGCTGTCGGACAAGGTGGACGTCGCGGACGCGGAGCTCAGGCGGGCGAACGAACAGCTCCAGTTCGAGATGGCACGCATTGCCACGCTGGTTGACGGGATGGGCGACGGCGTCATCGCCACCGATGAGGCCGACCGCATCGTCATCTACAACAACGCCGCCGAGACGATGTTCGGCATCCCGGAGCGGAGGGCGGTCGGCAGGCAGGCGGTGACGGTCTTCCATGAGGGCGGCCTGACGGACCTCTTCGCCATGCCGCTGTCGCCCCATGGCGGCTCGTACGAGACGGAGATCGCCCTGGACGAGGCCGAGGGACGCGTGGTGCGGGCCCACATCGCGCTGATCGACCAGCCCGGCCGACAGGCCATCGGCAAGTGCGCCGTGTTCACCGACATCTCGCACCTCAAGGAGCTCGATCGGATGAAGATGGACCTCATCTCATTCGTCTCACACGAGCTCAAGAACCCGATCGCGTCGCTGCAGGGGGCCTGCCGACTCCTTCACGATCGCGTCTCCCTCGATGACGAGCGTACCGAGCGGCTGCTCGAGATCGCCACGCGCCAGGGCCGGCGCATGCAGTACCTGGTGCAGGACTTCCTGGACCTGTCGCGAATCGAGGCCGGACAGAGGCCACAGCTTCACTGGGTCGAGATTGGCGACCCCGAGGGGCTCGCGCGCGGCGCCATGGCGCTGTGCCGGAGTGTGGGCTCCGAGCACCATCTCGACGTCGAGGTCGCCGAGGACACGCCTGTCTTCTGGGCCGACCGGGACAAGCTGGAGGCCGTGCTGATAAACCTCGTCGAGAACGCCGTCAAGTACTCGCCGGAGGGCGGCAAGGTTACCGTCCGGGTGTGCCCCGGCGACGAGGAGATTCTGATCGAGGTCGATGACGATGGAGTCGGCATCCGAGAGGAGGACCTGCCCAAGCTCTTCAAGAGCTTCCAGCGCATCCACGATACCTCCTACGGCCAAGTGAGCGGCACGGGCGTGGGCCTGTACATCTGCAAGCACATCATGGAGGCCCACGGCGGTGACATCTCGGTAGAGAGCACCTGGGGCGAAGGCTCGACCTTCCGCCTTCGCCTGCCCCTGCGGACATCGGCGCCTGACTCGGCTGAGTCCTATCCGGGTGTGCCGTCATGACCGGCATGTTGCGTCTGAGGGAAGGTGACGTGCTGCGCCTGAAGAAACCCCATCCCTGCGGCGCCAACGCCTGGGAGGTCCTGCGGCTGGGCGCGGACGTCAAGCTGCGCTGCACCGGGTGCGGGCACATCGTGCGCGTCCCCCGAGCGAAGCTGGAGCGGCGCGTGCGCGAGATCGCGAGTGGCGGCGGGCGGGCCGAGGGAGGGCCCGGCGCGTGACGGCCCTGGACGAGGCGGCCTTCCTGTGCGAGGTGTGTGCGCGGCTGCCCAACGCGGACTGCTGCGGCTGTCATGACTGCGCGGGGCGGTGCGCCGGGAATCTGCGCATCACTCGCACGGAGTTCGAGGCGATCCGCAGGCACCTGGACGGAGGCGGGTGGTTCCCCGCCGTCCGCGGCGATGCCGACATGGTCGTGCCGTGCGAGTTCCAGGAGCCGGACGGCCCGCGGTGCCTGGTCTACCCGGTCCGTCCGCTCGTCTGTCGGCTCTTCGGGCTCGTGGAGTGGCTGCCGTGCCCGCGTGGTCGGCTGCTCCCGCCGGTGCCCGACGGGCTTGAGATCATCAGGACCTACGCCGCCTTCGAGCGACACACCTTCCGCGAGTGGTTGCGGGCGGAGCGAGCCGGACCGGGGGGAGTGCTCGACGCCTCGGCACGAGCACGTCAGCGAACGGAGACTGCACCATGGCCACAGTAGACTGCCGGGTCGTCGTCCACGCGCCGGTCAGTCGCGTCTACGCGATCGCGCGGGACATCGAGCGCTTCCCCGAGTTCATGGATGACGTCGTCGAGATCGAGATCCTCGAACAGACGCCCGAGCGCCAGGTGAGCCGCTGGGTCGCGCGCATCGAGGAGTTCAAGCGCAACATCGAGTGGACCGAGGAGGACTTCTGGAACGAAGACGAGCACAACTGCCGCTTCCAGATGATCGAGGGCGATTTCACCGCCTACGGCGGCACGTGGACCTTTGAGGAGGACGAGGAGGGTACGGTCGCGACGCTGGTGGTGGACTACGAGTACAATGTGCCGTTGATCGGCCCGCTCATCAAGAAGCTCTTGCATCGCAAGGTCCAGGAGAACTCCGACAACATGCTGGCGGCCATCAAGGCCGAGGCCGAGCAGAGCTGAGGAAGCCCCAATCGGCGCGCCTGAGCGATGGCGAAGCGTGTCCGAGAGAATCGCTCCGGAGCGACGAGACACTTGAGCGGTCGTGGCCTGTTGTGCTATACTGCGGCGCAGGCTGCGTCGGAATCGGTCGTCCCGGTCGGAAAGGTGAGGTGCGAGATGCAGGTTCACCGCAGTCACCGCACTGGTGTTGCAGTCATCGTGTGTGTTCTGTCGTGCGCGCTGCTCGTCGGAGTCGCCCACGCTGATGAGTTCCAGCTCGCCGGAATGCGGCTCGGGCAGCACGCCGTTAACCTCCTCGATATCTACGGCCAACCCATGGGCCTGGCCACCGGCGACGGCGACGAATTCGCCACCGGCGCCGGGGGCGGCGGCGTGGGTATGGGCGGCGAGATGATGGGCATGGGCATGGGCATGGAGGGCATGATGCCCATGGAGGGCGCCCCGATGGGCATGGAGGGCGCCCCCCCCATGGCCATGGAGCCCGGCATGATGCCCGAGGGCGAGATGATGGCCGGGCCCGGCGCCTTCCCCATGGAGGGCGGCGCGATGCCCGGCGAGATGGGGATGGGCGCCGCCGGCGGCGCGGCCACGACCGGCGGTGTGCAGCGCAATGCGTACCCGCTGTGGGCGCTGCCCGTGTGGGTCACGCTCGACTCGCATGAGCTCGAGTGGCTCTATCGCGTCGGCCCCGTGGTCCTGGGCTTCGTGCTCGATCGCGACGGCTACATCCGGTCGATCGCCGTCGCGGGTGAGAACTGCAACTTCGCGCGTACCGCGATGTGGCAGCCGCACCAGTACGTGAAGCTTGGCGACAACTACAAGCGCGTCATCTATCGCTACGGCTGGCCGGACGAGACCCTGACCTACTACTCGACCGGCCCGGGCGAGGTCGGCACCGGCGGCGGCCCGATCAGCGTCACCTGGAACGGCGTCACCCGCGAGTTCTCGCGCGACTGCATCCTGCGCTACACCGAGCACAGCAACATCGAGTTCACCTTCCACAACATGGAGCTCGTGCGCATTCACATCTGGACCCATGAGTAGCGGGCACTCAAGCCAGACCACAACGGCCCCCGGAAGCTCCGGGGGCCGTTCGCTTGAGGAGGGGCACCTGCATGAAGGCCGCCACCGAGTACCTGTGGTTCGAGACCGACACGAAGCGCGCCTACATCAACATCACCGACGAGGTCGAGCGGATCGTCGCCGACAGCGACGTGCGCGAGGGCATGGTCCTCGTCTCGGCCATGCACATCACCGCCGGCGTCTACGTCAACGACGCCGAGCGGGGGATCATCCAGGACATCGACGAGTGGCTCGAACAGCTCGCGCCCTTCCGCCCCGACTACCACCACCACCGCACCGGTGAGACGAACGCCGATGCGCACCTCAAGAGCCTGCTCATCCACCACGAGGTCATCGTTCCCATCACCGATGGACGCCTCGACCTCGGCCCCTGGCAGCAGGTATACTACGCCGAGTTCGATGGCCGGCGCCGCAAGCGCGTCATCGTGAAGGTGATGGGGGAGTAGGGCCGGTCACTGCGATCACGCCGCGGGGAGGTCCAACGATGGGCTACGACATTCAGCTTCCGGACGGGGCGTACCACGTCGTCACCGCGCTCGACCACTGCGCCTGGCCGAACCTGACGCTCATGTCCGGCGGCGAGATCGGCGCGGTCATCTACTCGCACCCCAGCCACGGCTGGGACGAGGGCGACCCGGAGCTGTGGGTCAGCTCCGACGGCGGCTACACCTGGGGGCTGCGCAGCGAGGTCACTCAGCATGATCCGCCGAGCGTGCGCATGAATGTGGCCGCCGGTCTTAACCCGGACGGCCACCTGGTGGCGCTGGTAAGCGGCTGGAGCCTGCAGGGCGAGGAGCGCGACGGGCGCGGCGTAGTGCTCAAGCCCTGGGTGAGCATCTCCACCGACAACGGCCACACCTGGGAGCACGCGGGGGAAGTCGCCCCGGCCGAGGGCGAGATCCCGGGCTTCGTGGGCGAGCCGGTGCTCATCCCGTTCGGCGACGTGTGCGTGAACGGGGACGAGTGCGTGGTGAGCTGCTACGGCTCGGCCGACTGGGGCAACGACGTGCAGCGCCACAGCGTGCTGCTGCGCAGCTCCGACGGCGGCCGCACCTGGGCCGACGCCTCGATCATCGGCGAGGGCAACTACAACGAGACGGACGTGCTGGTCCACAGCAGCGGTCGCTGGCTGGCGCTATGCCGCACCGCTAACGTCGTCAGCCGCGACGTGGGCCTTGGTCACGGGGCGAACGTCCGGCTGTTCGCGTCCGAGGACGAGGGCCGCACCTGGGAGTTCAAGCTCGACCTGAGCCAGCCCATGCAGCACCCTGGACACCTGCTGGAGCTGGCCGACGGGCGCATCCTGGCGACCTACGGCACGCGCATCCCGCGCTTCAAGGGCGTGATGGGCCGCGTGAGCGCCGACGCGGGCGAGAGTTGGTCGGCGCCCTTCGTGGTGGTGGGCGGCCTGCTCGAGGGCGATGTCGGCTACCCGTCGAGCGTGCAGGTTGATGACGGCGAGATCGTCACCGCCTACTACACCAACGCCGCGCCGTGGCACCAGCGCTATCACATGGGCGTGGTGCGGTGGAGCCTGTGCGGTGGAGCCTGGGCGCGGTTGGGATGGGGTAGTGGCGAGGAGTCGGGGGCGGTCGCGCCGAACCCCCTCGCATTGCGCGCTCTGACACTCAATATCACGGAGGACCAACCATGGCCGACTTCCTCGTGCAGGACGGGCAGACGTACATCTTCCAGGGCGACTCGATCACCGATGCCGGTCGGCGGGCCGCCGCCGCGCCCTTCGGCACCGGCTACGCCAGGCTCACCATCGACCTGGTGACCGCGAAGTACCCCGAACGCGAGATCCGCTGGATCAACAAGGGCATCGGCGGCAACCGGGTCACGCAGCTCGCCGAGCGCTGGACCGACGACGTGATCCGCCACGAGCCCGACTGGCTGTCGATCCTCATCGGCATCAACGACCTGCACTCGTCTCTGCGGCAGATGGAGGCGATGGTGCCGGTCGAGCTGTACCGGGAGAAGTACGAGGAGATCCTGGCGCGCACGCGGGACGAGGTCGGCGCGCAGGTGCTGCTGCTGGACCCGTTCTACATCAGTGCGGATGGCGGCAACGGGAGCTGGCGCAGCATCGTGCTCGAGGCGCTGCCCGCGTACATCGAGGTCGTGCAGGAGATGGCCGCGAAGTTCGGCTGCCGGCACATCGCCACCCACGACCTCTTCACGCAGCACCTGGAGCACCGCGAGTCCGAGGACTTCTGCCCCGAGCCGGTGCATCCCGGCCCGGCCGGGCACATGATCATCGCCAACGCGGTCGTGGACGCGCTGACGGAGTAGTTGCTGCTGGCGCCGTACGGAGTAGTTGCTGCTGGCGCCGTTGCCATTCGGAGCGACGCATGTTCACATGCGTCGGCTGTTTGCCGTTCGCCGTTGCGGTAGGCCTTCGTGGAGAGGCCGGACCCCGTTCCGGCCTGTGTCGTTCAATGAAGACGCCGCCCCCGGCCTCGGGGGCGGCGTCTCTGTTGCGTTGGTCTTTGTCGTTCCGTGGCACGGGCACTCCTGCCCGTGCGTCGTACAGAACCCTCGGGGGGCTGCGAACGGCCGACGGGCAGGAGCGCCCGGAAGACCGCTACGCGGTCTCGATAGCGGGGTTCGCTGCGCGAACGCCCGTCGCACGGAACGGCGTACGGCAATGGCTTCCTCCCGCCGTCCCGAGCTTCGCTCGGTCCACCCCCCTTGTATGATAGCGGAGCGCAGCAGTTGAGCGTGTTCCTGTGTCACCACAGGGGAGGCGGCTACCTCGGCCCCGTCAGGTGCCGCTATTGTAGGATCCCGCCCAGGGGCGGGACCTGTCAATGTCGTTGGTGGTGCCGTTGCCTTCGCCGCGCGGACAACGAACGGCAGACAGGCTGGAAGCCTGTCCTACATGGAGGATGCATAGCATCCTCACGGCGGCGAAAGAGACGGAGCGGGGCGAATGACGGCAACGGCCTCCTCCCCC
>JALGUI010000771.1 GCA_029820915.1 Candidatus Zipacnadia bacterium
TGGCTGTTGATCGCCTGGGCAGTGTCATCGATCATCACGATGCTGTGGGCCGCCGAGCACATGCCCCAGCCGTAGTTGGGCGCGGTGCCCGAGTCGTCGATGAAGCGCTCGCCAAAGGCGTTCAGGATGAAACTGGCGTGGTCCGCCTGGCTGTGGCCCTGACTGGGCGGCCGGCACTCCAGCGCGAAGTGGGTGTCGTCGGTGCTCTCGAAGCCGGTGCGCATGACGACCTTGCCTGCGCCGCCGCAGTAGAGCGCGGCGCCGAGCCGCGGCGAGGCATCCGGGTACTCGATAGGCACATCACGCCACCACAGCAGCGGGAAGGCGTTGTCCTCGGCCGAGAAGATCCTGCCCTGTACCGCCAGGCCATGCGGGCCATGGACGTACTCGTAGTACCAGCGAGCCAGACCGTCGTCCAGGAGTCGGGCGAGGCCCACCATGTTCTGCGGGCACCCGGAGCCGCCGTCGGTTCTGGACGAACTCTCATAGGTGGTCTGGCGCTCGTACACGCCGAACTCGCCCTGACCATCGCGCTGAGGCTCCAAGCGATAGAGCTGGTAGATGACGTTGCTGCGCAGCTTCGGAGTGTCGGCCAGGTTCTCGCCCGTGAGGCGCTGCCACGCGACATAGAAGCCGGTGAGGTAGTCGAGAGAGAGCGTGTTGTAGCAGGACTCGGACGCGTAGTAGAACGCGCCCTCGTCATCCAGGGCGACGTTCACCCACTGGGGCAGCTTCTCCGCCGCGAGACGAGCCCACTCCTCGGCCTTCGGGTACTCGTCGATCAGGGCGATCGCGGCCACGCCGAAGGGCCCGTACGTGCGGGGGGCCATGCTCACGTGCAGACCGACGCTGCCCAGGCCCGCGTCCCCGTAGAGGAACTTCGACATCTCCTCGGCCTCGAAGGCGATCTTCGCGGCGGCCGTGGCCGCGCGCTCGGGCCCGAGGCGGTCGATGAGCAGATCGTACGCCACGGCGGCGCCCTGCAGCAGCACGCCGCGGTTGGGCTCGTACGCCACGTACCACGTGGGCCAGGTGCAGACCTGCATCAGCGCCGCGACGGCCAACTCTCCGTAGCGCTCGTCGCCGCTCACGGTCCAGGCGACCGAGAGGTCGATCAAGTCGCGCGCACAGGCCCAGTTGTGCTTCTGATCGACGACCCCCGCCCACTGGCTGCTCTCCAGGTCGAGCTGTTCGAGCAGGACGTCACAGTGCGCGAGGATCTGCCGGTACATCCACTGCGGCGTGCCAGACGTGACCGCGGCGCGCAACTGCGGGATATCACTCTCGGAGATGAACACGCGCGGGTGATTGGCCGGGTCCGGCTGCACGGTCTGTCCCATCACCGCTGAGACACACATGGGCACCACGCACAGCGCGAGGATCGACCGGACATGAGCCGCCATGAGACTCCACTCCATTCGTCTTGGTGCGGCCAGGACGGTCGCGCACACGCCCGGATGGCCGTCTCTTCGCTCTCGGTGGTCGTAGCCCTGCGGCCTGTCCCGGTCGCCGGTTCGCTCGGTCAGTCGCGCGGGATCTCGAAGCCCGTCACCGTGCCCGCTTCCTCCGCAACGACGATCAACGGGCGGTCGCCGGCGGTCGCTGTCAAGGCGGTCGGTCGCGCGCTGACTGCGCCACGGTAGCGGATCGCGCCATCCGCCGACAGCACGAGCACTTCGCCGCCCTTGAGCGCGGCGACGATCAACGGTGCGCCATTCACCTGCAGCGACGTCATGTGCCAGACGGGGCCGCCCACGGCGGTCGCCCAGCGCTTCGCGCCGGAGCCGTCGAAGGCCGAGACGAACTCACTCGTCGCGCCCGTGACCACCAGCGCAGCCGTCGAAGGCCGAGACGAACTCACTCGTCGCGCCCGTGACCACCAGCGCCGCACCGTCCGCCATGTGGATGATCTCGGTGCCGCGGACGTCATCGCCGAGCTTGTGCCCGAAGAGCAGGCCGTCGTCCTCCATCGTCGGCGCGATGACGTGGAGGCCGGCGCGTCCGGTGCCGAACGCGATCTCGTCGCGGCCGTCGCCGTTGATATCGGCGATGGCCATCGAGCTGAGG
>JALGUI010000772.1 GCA_029820915.1 Candidatus Zipacnadia bacterium
GGCGCGGGCGATGCGGTAGACCTCGCGCCGATGCAGCCGCACGAGTTGCCCACGGGCGGCGCGGTCGCCCCGCTTCGCCCTCGCGATCAGTTCCCGGTCGGCGTCGGCCATGCTGCCCCCCGTCGCGCGTCGGGTTCACACGCACATACGCTCCCCGCCGCGCATCGGTTTACCTCCGTCCGGGCGAGGTGTTCAGCGCGGCCCGCCCCGGGCGGGTTGCCATGTTGGGCCGACCTCGGCGCGCTCCTTCGGACCGCCCCTCGTGCGGCCCCTCCGACGGCAACCATGGTCGCTGGCCGTGCCTTAGCGCTCCGTCAGCACCACATAGCGTGCGCGGCCCTCGGCCAGGTCGAGGCGGAAGGCGCCCGCGTCCATGGCAATCGGCTCGCCGGTCAGCAGGTCCGCGGCCACGTATGGCTTCTCGAAGCCCAGCACGCCGCCGTCGGGCCGCACCGTGACCGTCCGGTCCTCGTGGGCCAGGAAGTTTCGCTGTCCACCTCCGCAGGCGGCCGGTCCCAGTAGGGCAGGAACTCGACGTCCGCCTCACCGATGCCGAAGCGCTCGTCCTGCGCCCGCCACAGCTCACCCACCGGCTTCGGGTCGCACCAGATGGGCCACACGATCATGTCGTGCAGGCGCGTGACCGCCAGAAGGTGTTCGGTGTTGCGGCTATTGCGCGCGCCCTCGACGCCGCCGGGGAACTCGGGCAGGAAGACCGGCGCCACCCCCAGGTTCCGCCCGGTCAGCTCGGTACGCGCATAGTCCAGCCGCATGACCTCCGCATAGTCGCTCTTCACCTGCCAGTGCGGCAGCGGCCAGCGGTACTGCTCGCCCTGCAGCATGGCGTCGGTGAAGGACAGGAAGGCCGCCGTGTAGTGGCCGGACATGTGGGTGATGATCCCGCCCTCGGGCTTGCGCTCATGGACGGCCACGTACGCGCGCTTGCACACCTCGCGGTATTCGAAGACCGGGTGCAGGCCCGCGGAGCCGTAGGGCACCGCGCAGTCGAAGTACCAGCCGTCTACCCCGTACTCGTCGATCACCCGCGCCTGCCAGCCGATGATGAAGTCGATCCAGTTCGGGTCCTGCAGCCGCGCGTGGTTCCACCGCTCCGGCGGCGCCGGGTCGTCGGGGTCGGGCAGCAGCGCCGGGATCGGCCGCAGGAACCACTCGCCGGAGTACTGGATGGCCTCCGGCACGTTCGGCGATATGTTGGTCAGGTTCCCGTAGATGATGACCTTGACGCCACGCGCGTGGAAGTCGTCCACCATGGCGCGGAAGGCCTCCGGATCCTGGGGCTCGGGGAAGGCGAACCAGCGCGGGGTGTCCGGCCGCTCCGACCACCAGATCACCGCGTAGCCCGCCCCGTACTCCTCCGCCACCTCCGGGTCCGGGATGTCCCCCACGCGCGGCGACAGGCGCCAGTCGGCGCGCCAGTCCGCGGCCATCGGCCGCACCGGCGTCCCCGTGATGCCGAAGCTCAGGGTCAGCGGCTGCTCGAAGGTCACCGGCGCGCGGGCCACGTGCGCCAGGAAGACCGCCTCATCGTCATCGACGGTCAGCTCCACCTGCGTCTCATCCGCCTCGGTCGGCCAGCCGAGGCAACCTTCGTAGACCACGTTGACGCCCAGGTCCTCGTTGCCCATCCAGAAGTCGTAGACCTCGGCGGCGGGCCAGGCGCCGGGAGCGAGGTCGCCGGAGACGAAGTACTTCTCGCGGTGGCTGCTCGTACGCCGGTACTCGGCGATCTCCCGCCGCACGGGGATCTCGAGCCGCAGCACGTCCACGCTGGCGCCCGCCGGCACGGTCGCGTCCAGGCGCATGAAGCCGTCGAACTCGATGGTCAACCGCTGCGGGATGCGCGCCTCGCCCGCCGCCAGCTCCGACTCGTAGACCACCTGCAGCGGCGTCTCCTCGACCAGCGTCCAGTCGCGCGAGTGCCGTGCCGCTGCGCCGCCCGCCTCCACGTGCAGCCCCACGGGCCGCGACAGGATCTGCTCGCCCGCCGTCGTGATGCTCTGGATCTGGCCGCGGCCCAGCCGGTAGATGCGGTTCCAGGTGTGGATGGCCAGCCCGCCAACCTCCATTGGCGTCCATGGCGCCGGCACCTCGGTCGCGATCCCCTGCGGCTCGCGCTGCCAGAACCGG
>JALGUI010000773.1 GCA_029820915.1 Candidatus Zipacnadia bacterium
AGTGCTTGCGGTAGAGCCGGTACATGCCGCGATGGGTGCGCACGATGGTCGGCACGACCGCCTGGTCGGTGCTGCGCCCGACCGCGTGCACCACCGTCGTGGCGGGCGTGAACACCACCCGCCGGCCCGCCTGGTGCATGCGCAGGCCATAGTCCACGTCCTCGGAGCCCCACGCGAAGCCCTCGTCCAGTTCCCCGACCTGCTCGAACGCCTCGCGCCGGATCAGCAGGCACGCCCCCGACGCCCAGTCCACCTCCCGCTCGGCGTCGTGGTGCCAGTCGGCCATGACATAGTGCGAGGCCGCGCGCGCGTTCGGGAAGAGCCGTCCAAGGAAGGTGTTGCGGAAGACCGCTGCGCCGATGGTCGGGAAGCGGCGGCAGGAGTACTGCAGCGAGCCGTCGGGGTAGACGAGCCTTGGCGCGACGATCCCCGCCTCCGGGTGCGCGTCCGCCACCTCGACGAGACTCGCCAGCGCGTCGGGCTCGAGCACGGTGTCCGGGTTGAGCATCAGCAGGTACCGCCCGCGCGCGGCGCGCAGCGTCTGGTTCGTCGCGCGCGCGAAGCCCAGGTTCTCGTCGTTGACGATCAGCGTGACCTCCGGGGACCCCTCGCGCACCATGGCGACGGAGTCATCGGACGAGGCGTTGTCCGCGACGATGACCTCGTGGCTCGGCGGGGTCTGTTGTGCGCGGACGGACTCGAGGCACGCGCGCAGGTCGTCAGCCACATTCCAACTGACGATGCACACGCTGACGTCGAACCGGTCCTGCTCCATGGTCGGGAGTCCTGCGCTGCGGTGCGCCGGGTGGGAGTTGTCCGCGCGTGGGGGCACTTCCGTGCCGCGCGCCGCGGACCTCTCCGCGGCGCGGTCGGCGCACTCGGTCCGAGGCGCGACTCAGCTCTCGTCGGGGGCGTCCAGCTTCTCCGCCTGATCCACGAGCATGATCGGGATGCCGTCGCGCACGGGGTACTTCACCCGGCACGTCTGGCAGATAAGCCAGTCGCCCTCGAGGCGCACGTCCTGCTTGCACTCGGGGCACACGAGGATCTTGAGCAGGCGCTCGTCAACCATCTGCCCGCCTCCCTGCATCTGATGGCTCCAGCGCGCCGGGCGCATTGTACCAGCGCCTCGACGGCCTGTCAAACCGCCTGCACGGCGAGGGACATGCTCAGGTCACGGCGAAATGCCGACCGATCGTGGATTGGCGCACACATGCGCGGGAGGTCGCCATGGACTTGGACGCAGGCTGGATCTGGGGGCCGGAGCGCTACCCGAACGCCTACTGCTACCTGCGCCGCCGCTTCGAGGTGTCAGACGTGGCGATGCGTGCGCTACTGCGCATCAGCGCCGACACCAACTACATGGTCTGGCTCAACGGCCGCTACGTCGGCGGCCGCTACGTCGGCCAGGGACCGGGCCCGTACGTCCGCGAGGTGCGGCCGGTCGATGAGCACGACGTCACCGGCCTCATCCGCGAGGGCGAGAACGTCATCTGCGTGCTCGGGAGCTGGTGGGGGATGACCAGCCACTCGCGGCCCAGGGGCGACGCGGGCGTGATCGCCGAGCTGTCGTGGGAGGACGCGGCCGGCGCGACCCATCGCGTCGGCTCCGACGAGAGCTGGCGGGCGCTGATGTCCCGGGCCTGGGAGCGCGATACGCCGCGGCGGAATGCCGATCTCGGCTTCACCGAGTACTTCGACGCCCGCCGCGAGCCGCCGGACTGGCTCGAGCCGCGCTTCGATGACTCCGCTTGGCCGCAGGCGACGCTCGCGCCCGGCGAGCACCGCCGGCTCTTCCCGCGGCTGGTGCCGCTGCTGCGCGAGTGGAGCGAGGAGCCGGTGGCGCTCGCGGGCGCGTGGCTGGCCGGGAGCGAGGCTCCCGGGCCGGAGGACCGCGACCCGGAGCTGACCGAGTTCATCGACATCGAGCCGCTGCAGCCGCTCGACGAGGCGCGACGCGCGGAGCTGGCCGAGGCACTCATCGCGCCCGGCGCCACGGTCATCGACTGGCTGCCCGCGGTGGACGGGTTGGCGCTGACGCTCGACATGGGCCGCGAGATCGTCGGCCACCTCGAACTGGACATCGATGCGCCGGCGGGGGGGCGCATCGACATCGCCCCCGCCGAACTGATGCGTGACGGCCGGCCGTGGTGCTACCGCAAGGGCACCAAGTACGCTCAGCGCTACCTGACGCGCGAGGGGCGGCAGCACTGGGCGACGTACGACTGGCACGGCCTGCGCTACCTGCACGTGGTGCTGCGCGGCTTCGAGACGCCGGTGACCATCCAGCGTCTGGGCGTGCGGCGGCGCGAATCCGACCTCGACTGGCGCGCGCAGTTCGCGTCGTCGGACGCGGCGCTCGACCGCATCTGGGCGATCGGCAAGCACACGCTGCGCGTGGGGACGCAGGAGGTGCAGGTGGACTGCCCGACGCGGGAGCAGGCGGCCTACTGGGGCGACGCCACCTGGATCGGCCTGTGGACGCTGTGGATGACCGGCAACCGCGACCACGTGCGCCATCTGCTGCTCTCCGCTAAGCCGGCGGCCTACGACAACGGGCAGCTCCCCGCGTCGATCTTCTCGAGCCTCGACCAGATCCTCTTCGACTACACCCTCATCATGCCGTGGGGCCTGCACGCGTACTGGTGGGACACCGGCGACCTGTCGGTGGCGCGGCGGCTCGCGCCGACCGTCGAGGGCCTGCTGGCATGGTACCGCGAGCGCAGGAACGAGGCGGGCCTCGTGGACTTCGACGCGGTCGCCGCCCATGCGCGCGGTGAGGGCACGCTGTTCATCGACCACCCGGGCCTGGGCTGGCACAACTTCCCGCACCCCGGCCTCGACCGCCGCGGCACCAGCGCCGCGCTGAACCTGTTCTACGTCAAGGCGCTGCAGTGCTGGGGCGAGCTCCTGACGGTGCTGGGCGACGAGGCCAGGGCCGGCGAGGTCCGCCGAGAGGCCGACGGCCTCGCGCGCGAGATCGAGCGCACGTTCTTCGACGCCGAGCGCGGTGTCTACGTGGACGCCCTCGTGGACGGCGAGCCGTCGCCGCAGGTCAGCGGGCAGGTCAACACCCTCGCCGTGCTCACCGGCGTCTGCCCGCCCGAGCGCCGACACGGCGT
>JALGUI010000001.1 GCA_029820915.1 Candidatus Zipacnadia bacterium
CGCACCGTTCCCCGCACGCGCCCCCGGCAGCGCCGCGCGGTAATCATGCGCCCGGCCTCGTCGCCCAGCACCGCGAGGTAGGTCACCGCGAAGCCCGCCAGCGCCGTGAAGGTTCGCGGCACGCCGAGGGACTGCGCGGCGCGCAGCAGATCCGCCGAGGTGGCCGTGCCGGCCAGCAGCGTGGCCGCGAGCAGCGCCAGCAGGCACTTGCCGCCAACCGACAGCCAGAGGACCATCGCGTGGCGCGACAGGTCGTGCCCCGCCACCGGCCAGGCGTCACCCGCGCCGGCGGGGGGGATGAGCGCGGCGGCGACGGCGCCGAGCACGAGGAAGGGCACAAGGATCACCGCCCGCTTCGCGATCCACCGCGCCGGAAGCCTCGACGCGGCGGCGACCGCGAGGAGCATCACAGCATGGGCCGCCAGCAGCCACGTGCGCGCGAGTGGCGCCGCGAGGATCGCGGCGGTCAGCGCCACCGCGCACACCAGCTTCACCCGCGCATCGAGCCGATGCACGGGCGAGCCGAGGTGCGCCCAGGCGTCCAGCAGGTCGTGGGGGAGCATGTCAGTCCGCGCGCTCCGGCGTGGCGCGCCGGCGCCGCTCCACCGCCGCCACCGCCGCCGGCACCGCGATGAGCTGCAGGATCAGGCCCGGGATGGCGGCGGCCGTCGCGGCCGGCACGTACGGCAGCGGTTGGCGCATCGGCGGGGGCAACGATGCCAGCACGTCCGCGGGCAGCAGGCTCACCGCGAGCAGGACCGTCAGCCCCAGCACCGCCCGGCCCGCCAGCAAGGTGAGCACCGTCGCCGGAATCACGTGCAGCCGCAGGCGCCGGTGCAGCAGGCTCGCGACCGCGCCCATCACGGTCAGCTCCGCGGCCATCAGCGGCAGGATGGGCAGCACCGGCGGCATGCCCGTCAGCGCCGACGACAGCACCGGCGTGAGCAGCCCGACCGCCGCGGCGGTCCCCGGCGACACCAGCATTCCGCACACCAGCACCGGCAGGTACATCGGCAGGAAGATCGGCCCGAGCTTGCCGCCGCCGAGCGCATGGAAGCCGATCGGGATCACGATGCCAAGCGCGATGAACAGCCCACCGAGGCTCAGCTCGCGCGCCCACGCGAACTCCTCGGCGACCGTCGGCGCCCGCTTCTGGTTCGGATGCGCGCTCATGACGCCTCGTACTCCGTGTCCCAGTATGTGCGCCACACGTCCTCCGCGACGGGCTGCGCGTCCGCCGGGATGACCGTCCCGTTCTCCTCCCGCTCGGTGTTCGAGTGGTACACGTCGGGCCGGAGCCACTTGGCGTGCCCGTCGCCGAAGAGCACGTTCGACCCCTCGCCGTGGACGCGGCACACCGCCCACGCGAAGAGCACGTTCGACCCCTCGCCGTGGACGCGGCACACCGCCCACGCGTGCAGCGATCCGCCGCGATGCAGCGCCTTGTCGCCGTTGGGCGGGCCGGAGACGCAACGGTCCCACTCCACCGACAGGATCTTGTGGCTCGGGCCAGCGATCTGCGCCTGCGAGCGCGCCGCGAAGCCCGCCGCGGCGTTGCCGTCCACGGTCTCGAAATCGAACAACCCGCCGTTGTAGCCGTGACCGTAGAACCAGTCGAGCTGCGGCGCGGCCGGCTCGGGCAGCGCCACAGGTCGTGGTTCCTCATATACGGGTCGAGCCGCGTCTTCCACTGATAGGTGGGCGGATAGACCTCATCGTAGTCCGACGCGTACATCTCGAAGGCGAGCCCCTGCTGCTTCATGTTGCTTACGCAGGTGATGGCGCGAGCCTTGTCCCGCGCCCGCGCGAACACCGGGAACAGGATCGCGGCGAGGATGGCGATGATGGCGATGACGACCAGCAGCTCAATCAGCGTGAAGCCGCTGCGTGTCATGACGGCACCTCGTTCGTGCCATGATTCGCAATATCGTGCTATCAGCGGGCAGAAGAAAAGGCCGCTACGGCCCGATGGCGGTGCGGGTCAGCTCCCCATGCTTCACCCCGCGCGTGCTGATCATGCGGTCGGCCAGCCGGCGGATCTCGGCCGCCGTCCCCCGCACCACGATGACCTCGGCGCAGTTGTGATGGTCGAGGTGCACGTGCGTCGTGCAGATGACCGCGGCTTCCGCGTCGTGCTGCATCTGCGTCAGCCCGCTGACGAGGTCGGGCACGTGGTGGTCGTAGATCAGCGTGATAGTGCCGACCACGTCGCCCTCGGGCTGCTCCCACCGGCGCTCAACCAGGTACCTGCGGGCCAGGTCGCGCACGGCCTCCGACCGGTTGGCGTAGCTTGCGTCCGCGATCGCCCGGTCGAACTCGTCGAGCAACTCAGCCGGCATCGACACGCCGAATCGCTCAAGCTCGCTCATCTCGCCACCTCGTGTCACGACTGGCAAAAGCGTAGCACAGATCGGGAGTCGTGTCAAACACAGGGACCAGGCCGGCTCAGCGCGGGAAGCGGTTGGTGATGACGACGCCCAGCGTGGCGATCGCGATGCGCAGGTCCAGGCCGAGCGACAGGCCGTGCACGTACTCGCGATCGTAGCTCAGCTTTTCGGCCACGTCCGCGACGCAGGTGTCCGAGGGCCGATGCACCTGGGCCCAGCCGCTGATCCCGGGGCGCACCAACAGCCGCTCATCGTAGCTCGGCAGATGCCGGCGCAGGCGGCCGACGAAGTGCGGCCGCTCCGGGCGTGGCCCGATCAGGCTCATGTCGCCGCGCAGCACGCACCAGAGTTGCGGCAGCTCGTCGATGCGGAAACGCCGCAGCAGCCGACCCAGGGGCGTCACGCGCGGATCCCTCGGCGCGGCCCACACCGGGCCCGTCTCGCGCTCGGCGTCGGGAACCATGGTGCGCACCTTGACGAAGGTGAACTCCCTGCCGCCCAGCCCCACCCGTCTCTGCACGTAGAGCACGGAGCCTGGCGAGGTCAGCTTGGTAGCGACCGCCGCCAGGCCCATCGCCAGCAGTGCGCCGGGGAGGAGGATGAGGGCGCCGAGGACGTCGAGCGCGCGCTTGGGCGCGCCCGCGTAGGGACTGCGAGGTCCCGCGGCGGTGACGGCGCTTCGGGCCTCCATTGTGCTGGCGGGATGGTCCATCGCTGTCAAGCTCGTGATAGGCTTCACTCTCCCCCGCCGGGCCTTCGTACGCAGCCGCGACCCGCGCAGTGGCGTCCGTGCGGCCCTTCGCCGCGCGGGCCGCCCCGTCCTGCCTCCGCAAGAGCTATGCCATCGCTCGCCCGTCCAGCCCCTCCGGCGGCTCCTCGCCCAGCAGTGAGAGCGCCGTCGGCGCGCCGTCCTCCACGCGTGGCGTGCCGTCCTGGAACTGACGGCCGCGCACCAGCCAGAAGGCGTCGCCGTAGGTGTGCATGCCCGTGATCGGGCTGCTCGTGAACAGCTCATCGCCCGTCAGCGAGCTCTTGAGGTCGTAGCCGTCACGTGGGATCGCCAGCAGGTCGGGCGCGCGGTCGAGCGCGTCGCCGTGGAATACCTCCTCGCGGCGCCGGACCGCCTCCAGCACCGGCTCGCCGCTGTCGGGGTCGGCCAGCTCCATCAGCCCCGCGATGATCTCATCGCGCAGCGCCTCGTACTCGTCGCCCGGCTCGACGCCCCCCTGCGGCTCGCGCCCGCGCAGGTTCACGTAGATCCGCCCGGGGGTCATCGAGAACGCGCGCGTGCTCGCGTCAGCCTGGGTGAGCTTCGCGTCTTCGGAGGCCGGCACGCCGAGGTAGCCGCGCTCGCGCAGCCACACGTCGATGTTGATCTCGTGCACCGTGCGCGTGAAGCCGTGGTCGCTCAGCAACAGAAGCTCCGCGTCGTCACCCGCGGCCCGCGCGATCTCGCCCACCGCGGCGTCCACTGCGGCGTAGTAGTCCACGAAGCGCGGCGCGTAGTCCGGATCGCCATCGTCCCACTCCGCCCACATGAAGTGATTGATGCGGTCCGTGCCCATGACGTGTACCATGGCGTAGGACCACGGCTCGCGCGACAGCAGCTCCGTCGCTCCCGCCACGCGGCCCTTCAGCGTTGCGTCCAGATCCTGCAGCAGCAGGTCCAGCGATTTGCGCGCCTGCCACGGATCGATGTCGATGCGGTAGCCGAGGCGCCCGAGCCGCGCCGCCAGCTCGGGCGGATGCGTCGCGCCCTCGAGCTTCGGCGCCAGGAAGCCGCCGACCAGCAGGCCGTTGACCTCCGGTGGCGGCGAGGTCACGGGCACGTTCATGATGATGACGCGGTGCCCGCGCTCGCCCAGCGTCCGCCAGACCTGCGGCGAGCGCACGTAGCGGCTGCCGGTGATGTAGTGCCGGTAGGAGCCGGGCTCGCGGTCGATGAAGCCGAAGACCCCGTGCCCGCCGGGGTTGACGCCCGTCACAAACGAGGTCCAGGCCGTGCACGACACGGTCGGCTGCGTGGACTCCGCCGGGCGCAGGTCGCCCGACGCGGCGATCTCCGCCAGGTTCGGCATCACGCCACGCCCGATCAGCTCGGTCAGCAACGAGTGGGGCACGCCGTCCAGGCCGATGACCAGGACGCGCGGCCCCGAGGCCCGGCGCCGTCGCAGGAAGTCCAGCACGGTTACTCGCCTGCCTCCCTCAGCGCCGGCTCGACCTGCAGGTGGCCCAGCTCGACGAGCTTGGCCATGACCGCGTCGATGCACTCATCGACGGAACTCTCGGCGCTCCTCACGTGGACCTCCGGGCTCGCCGGCGCCTCATAGGGCTGGTGCATGCCGGCGATATCGCTGACCTCACCGCGGGCCGCACGGGCGTACAGGCCCTTGGGGTCGCGCTCCTGACAGACCTCCAGCGGACAGTCAACCCATACCTCGACGAACTTCTCGCACCACTCGCGCCCACGGTCTCGGTAGGCCCGCTTGGGCGCCACGGCCGCGATCATCACGTTCGCGCCGTAGCCCGCCAGCTTCTCGGCGAACCAGGCCAGGCGCTTGGTGTTCTCGTTGCGCGCCTCCTCCGTATAGCCCAGGTTCGGGCTCAGGTTCGTGCGCACCTCGTCGGCGTCGAGATTCTCGACCGGCAGGCCCATCGCCTCAAGGCGCTCCTGCACGGCGGCCGCCAGTGTTGACTTGCCCGACGCGGGAATCCCAGTGAACCAGATGACGATGCCCTTCTTCATTGCGTTCTCCTTGCGCTGCGCGGTGCGGTGCGTCACGACACGAACGGCTCGTCGAACCGCTGGATGGTCTCGAAGACCTCGGTGCGCATGACCTCCGGCCGCGGCGGCGTCCCGCTCCGGATCATCTCGCGGAGCTCGGTGCCGGAGAACGACAGGCAGGTCTCGCCCTCGTGCGGGCAGGTCCGGTTGCTGGCCACGCGCCCGCAGGTGCAGCAGTACCAGAAGTCGCCGCGGATCGTGATGGGCTGGATCTCCAGCTCATCGGCCATCGCCTCGAACTTCTCGATGGCCTCCTCCTCGCCGTAGTAGTCGCCCACCCCGGCGTGGTCGCGGCCGATGATGATGTGTGTGCAACCGTAGTTCTTGCGCATGATCCCGTGCAGGATCGCTTCCTTCGGGCCCGCGTAGCGCATCTCGGTCGGCAGGATGTTCAGGAACACGTGATCGGGGTGGAAGTAGCCCCCGATCAGCGCCTCGTAGGCCGCGAGGATCACCTCGTCGCGGTAGTCGCCCGGCTTCTTCTTGCCGATGACCGGCTGGATCATCAGCGCATCCACCAGCCCCAGCACCGTCTTCTGCAGGTCCTCGTGGCCCGCGTGCGGCACGTTGCGCGTCTGGAAGGCGCACACCGTGCGCCACCCGCGCTCCCCGAACACCTCGCGCGTCTCCGCCGGGAACAGGTTGTGCGCGGCGAACGGCCCGCGGTCATTGTCGATCAGGTCCACGGTGCCCGCCACTGCGTAGTCGCCGCGCGCGTGGTAGCCCGCAACGCCCGGGTGCGCCAGGTCGCCGGTGCCGAACACAGACTCGGCAGCGGCGGCCTTGTCCCACTCGAAGACCTCGTGCACGGCCATCAGCGCGACCGGCCGGTCCCGATCGGACTCGGCCGTCAGGATGACCTCCTGTCCCGCCTGCACCGCCGCGGGGTCCTCGACCGTGAGGAAGATCGGGATGGTGAAGATCGTCCCGTCAGCCAACCGCTCATCATCCACGATCCCCTTGAACTCATCACTCGTGACGAAGCCCTCCAGCGGGCTGAAGACGCCACGCGCGATGTTGCGCGCGTCACCCGCGATCTCGTCGGCAACAACCAGCCTGGGCAGGCCGGCCGCGCGCATCATCGCCTGCTCGCGGGCCTCCCCGACCAGTGTGCGGTCCACCAGCTTTCCCCCGTGTGCCGCGATCATGGCTGTGCTCGTGCTCCTTCCTGGCGTCGCGAAGTCGGTCCGAGAGAGCTTACACTATTATAAGAGTGTCGTCAAGAGTCAGCCCCGAGTGGGTCTGACCGAACTGGGCAGGTAGGTTCGCCCCCGGCCCGCTCGCTGGAAGGGCACAGGCCTCCTCCCCCGTCCCGAGCTGCGCTCAGCACGGCCGCTCCCTTAACGGAGCGCGTCAAGTCGGAGTGTTCCTGTTTCAGCACGAGGGAGACGGCTACCTCGGCCCCGTCCGGTGTCGTTATTGTGGGACAGGCATTCCTGCCTGTCAGACATTAGTGCCGTCCATTCTTGGCTGTCGCCCTTCAGCCATCTCGATGACCGCACGGCATTGACGGGCACGGCATTGACAGGCCCGGTCGCTTGCGACTGGCGGAATGCCTGTCCTACATGGAGGACGCATGGCATCCTCACGGCGGCGAAAGAGGGGTAGCGGGGCGAACGACGGCGACGGCAACAGCTTCCCCCCCCAAGGGGGAGGAGGCTGCGCAGCAGCCGGAGGGGGTGAGGAAGCCGTTGGCCGTCGCGGTCTATATACTGAGATCGGTCACACCCCCCCGAATGGACCTCAATCGAACAACTATTCGGATGGCCTTGACTCAGCACGGCCTCGCCCGTATACTGCGAACTGCTGTTCGACAAGCGCGCCGCGCACGCAGAGGAGACGACACCGTGGAACACCTGCTGACGAACTTCACCGGGCTCGACATGGCCCTCTGTCTCGTGCTTCTCGTGCTCTACCTCCGCCAGGAGGGGACGCCGCCTCAAGCCGATCACCAACAAGGAGGGCTGGACACGCACGGCGCAGACTGATAGGATAGAGGGGAGGACTCGCGGGCGCACTGGGCGAACACCCATGCGCGGCGACCAACAAGCCAGGCTGAGGGGAGAAGTGCCTTGAAGGCTGCCTACCTGGTGCTCGCGCTCATGATGCTTGTGGTGATCATCCTGTCGGCCTGCGGTACCGACGGCAATCTGCCGTACACAGGAGGCGACGGCGACGGTGGAGCGCCTCCTGACGACGGTGGCAACGGCGATGGCGACGATGGCGGCACGCCGCCTCCGCCTCCGCCCCCGGTTGACGGCGGCGGCCTGACCCCGCCCGACCCGCCGGTGATGTAGCCTCGACCGACGCGAGCGAATGACAGGAGCACGCCCACGCGCGGGCGTGCTCTTTGCTGTCTGCGCGGGGGACGTTAGTCGCCTACGGCGGCGGCGGGGTCGCCTCCGACCTCGAGACTCAGCGCCGGCGACGCCCACAGGTAGTCCGCCGGCAGCTCGACCGGCAGCGTCCGCGACACGAGCTGGTTGCGCAGCAACTCCTCGGTCAGACCAAGCGGCATCTCCTCGTCGTCCAGCATGATCGTGTGGTTGAGGAACCGGGCGAAGCGCATCTCGCCTACCGCCTTGATCTCGTGCCGCCCAGGTATCTGGCGCTCGTCCTGCTCGTCGATGCGCACCCGCGTCTGCTCGACACGCTGCGACACGCGCCTGCCGCCGACGTGCCCGGCGAACTCCTCCAAGCTCCCGAACCCGGACGCCGGCGCGACCTCCACCAGCAGCCCGACGCGCACGTCGAACAGCGGCTCACCCAGCCGGTACTCCTCACGCCGGCCGTAGACGGTCAGCATCAGTGAGTCCATGTTCCCCTCGGCGTACCAGGTGAGGACGCCGGGCTTGGTCTCCGAGCGAGGCTGCGCGCCGATCGCCACCTCGAGGATCTTGACGCCGAGGTACGAGCTGCCGCGCTGCACGGCGATGACTCCGTTCTGGCCGATCGCCTCGGGCTCCCCGATCCACTCATGTCGGCCGACGATCACGCGATCGATCTGGTCGCGCCGACCCAGGATTCCGCGTACCGCGGCCTTCATCCGCTGCCCCACGCCGATGGCGTCGAAGTTGAAGCTGCACAGCGCCAGCGACCCGCTCTGCGCGCTCTGCACCGTCGCCGGGCCACCGAGCACGTAGAAGTAGCTGGTCGGCCGCTCCGGCAGGTCGCAGGTGGCGAGGATGGGGATCGACGACGCGTCGATCATGCCGCTCATCGTGCCCAGGGACATCCCCGGCGCGACCCACGTGCAGGTGCTCGACATCTCCGGGACATCGTCCTCGTCACTGGGGGTGCGCGTGCGCACCTCGGCGGGCGCACGTGGTCCCTCGGCCAGCGCGACGAGATCGTCCGGCAGCGCGTAGTCCGACAGCGCGAAGTACATGACCAGCGGCGCGGCATCGCCGGTCGCCGCCAGGGCCGAGGGCAGATCACAGGCCAGCAGGTAGCGGCTCACGCCCGTTCGGGCCAGGTAGTCGGCCGCGTACGTCGATCCGATCGCCCCGGCGACCATCGCGTTCGTTGCGTAGTAGCGCTGCAGCATGTCGGCGTAGTACACGCGCAGCGCCGTCTCTGCATCTGCCCGCGCCTCATCGCTCGGGGCGTACTGCCAGGCCCAGCGCAGCGCGCCGATGCGCAGCGCGTCGAAGGTCGGCGAGTGCACGCCGGCCGGCCCGCGCGTGTGTAGACGCGCGACGATCCGGCCCACCACCTGCGCGCCCGCCGCCTGCGCCTCCGGCTCCTCCGCCGCCGCCGCCAGAGCGCACACCGCACCCGCCCACATCGCCTGGCTGAAGCCGTCCCGTGGTCGCTCCGGCATCTTCACCAGGCCCTGGAGCGCGAGCCGCGCGCTGTCGGCCAGCAGGCCCGCCAGATCGCCCTCGGCCGTCTGCGCGAGATGCGCCAGCGTTGGCCCCAAATACGTGGTGGCGTGTGCGTCGTAGTCCGTCGATTCGTCCGCCATCCAGCGGAACAGCCCGCGGGTCGGTGAGTCCTGCTCCGTATCCTGGTGGGCCAGCACCGCCTCGACGACCTGGCGGGCGCGCTCGGGCTGCTCGCCCGTGGCGAGCAGCGCGGCGGCGTAGTTGAGGCTGCTCTCCACCAGGTTCAGTCTGCCGTTCCGGTCACGCACCAGATGGCTGGCCTCGTCGTAGTAACTCAGCCCCTGCTGGCGATCGTACGGCCCGTCCCCGTACTGAGCCGCGAGCAACGCCAGATGCGGGCCGTGCTGGGCTGCCGCGCCGACGTTGGCGACGAGAGCCAGGAGCAGCGCCGGGGCCAGACGGCGCAGCAGACTCATGGTAATCATCCTTCCCGTGCGAGCGCGCCAAGCGCTCGCCTCCCTGTGCATCTGCCACAATAGACCGGCGCCGCGGGTCCGATGTTTCGGAGGCCGGACGCCAAAAGGCCGCCATGGACATCCCATGGCGGCCTGTCGCTGCGGCCCGGCGAGCGCGACGGCAGCCCCGGCTTGGCGCGTCCGGTGCCCTAGCGCTTCGAGAACTGCTTCCCCCGCCGCGCCTTGCGGAACCCCGCGTGCTTGCGCTCCTTGACGCGCGGGTCGCGCGTGAGCAGCCCGGCCGGGCCCAGGATGCCGCGGTAGTCCGGGTTGGCCTCAACCAGGGCCTTGGCGATGCCGTGCCGGACGGCGCCGGCCTGGCCTGACAGCCCGCCGCCCAGTACCACGCACTTGGCGTCGTACTGATCCGCCGTGTCGGTCGCCCGAAAGGGCTCCTGCACAACGACCGCCAGCCTGTCCCGCTTGAGGTAGTCGCGCGCCGGCTCGTTGTTGATCGTGATTTGGCCCGACCCGCCCGGAATCAGCCAGACCTTGGCGACGGCGGACTTGCGCCGTCCGGTTCCATAGCCTGCGTAGTTCGCCACTTATGTCTCCTCCTGCGTCGTCGTGCTCACCGGCTCCGCTCTACTACTCCGATAGCGGCTCGGGCTGCTGCGCCTCATGCGGGTGCTCCGAGCCGGCATACACCTTGAGCTTCCTCAGCATCTGACGACCCAGCGGCGTCTTGGGCAGCATCCCCCGCACCGCCCGGCGGATGACCTCCTCGGGCTCGCGCTCGAGCAGTTCGCCGTACGACCGCGATCGCAGGTGCCCCGGGTAGCCGGTGTGCCAGTAGTACATCTTGTCCTCGGCCTTGTTGCCGGTCAGCCGCACGCCCCCGGCGTCCAGCACGATGACGTGATCGCCGCAGTCCACGTGCGGCGTGTAGCACGGCTTGTGCTTGCCGCGCAGCACCGCCGCTATCCGGCTGGCCAGCCGGCCCAGGACCTTGCCGTGCGCGCTGACCACGAACCACTTGCGCTCCACCTCGGCCGGCTTGGCCGACACCGTCTTGTCCTGCATGCGTCCTTCCTCCTCAGGGGCGAGGGCCGTTGCGCCCCGCCTCAATAGATCACCTTGATGAGCGACAGGCCCTGCGGCGGAGCAATGGCCGGTACCCGCGTGCGGTCGCGGCTCTCTACGATGAGCCCGACCTCCTCCACCGATCGCCGCCCCCGTCCCACCTCGACCAGCGTGCCCACGATCCGGCGCGCCATCATGTAGAGGAAGCCGTCGGCCTCCACACGGACCTCGATCAGCTCGCCGTCGCGCCACACGTCCAGCCGCGAGAGGGTGCGCACGGTGTCCTGCACCGAACTCCCGGAGGAGCTGAAGGCGACGAAGTCGTGCCTGCCGATCAGCCGCCCGCCCGCCTCCTGCATCGCGCCCACGTCGAGCGGCGTGGGCAGATGCCACGCGTAGCGGCCGATGAAGGGCGACGGCAGCACGCGGCTGAGTATCCGGTAGCCGTAGAGCTTGCCCACCGCGTCGAAGCGCGGATGGAAGTCCAGCGGCACGTCCTCCGCGCTCACCACGCCGACCGTCGCGGGCAGAATGGCGTTGAGCGCGGGCACGATCCGCTCGGTCGGTATCGGCCTGTCCGTCTCAAAGGTCGCTGTCTGCCCGACGGCGTGCACGCCGGCGTCGGTGCGTCCCGCGCCGGTGATGCTCACCTGCTCGCCGAGCAGCTCGCCCAGCGCGCGCTCCAACGTCTGCTGGACGGTCGGCAACTCGGGCTGCCGCTGGAAGCCGTGGTAATCGGTGCCGTCGTACTGCACGACCAGAAGCACCCGTCGCATGGTGCCTCCGCCTCGGCTCTCAATCCGTGAGCTCCAGAATCGCCATCTCCGCGTTGTCGCCGGCGCGCCGCCCGGCCCGGATCACGCGCGTGTAGCCGCCGTCCCGGTCCGCATAGCGCGGCGCGATCTCGTCAAACAGATGCGCGACGAGGGCCTTGTCGCGGATATTGCGCAGCACCCGGCGCCGCGCGTGCAGATCGCCGCGCTTCGCGGTCGTGATGAGCCGCTCCGCCAGCCGCTGCGTCTCCTTCGCCTTCTGCACGGTCGTCTTCACCCGGCTGTGCCGGAACAGCGCATCAACCTGGCTGCGCAGCATCGCCCGGCGCTGATCGGCGGGCCGGCCGAGCTTTCGGTGGTCCTTGCGGTGTCGCATCGTGTCGTCCCTCGCAAGCGGCGCGTCTGGCCGCGTTCGGTCTATGTGCCGCTCCACGCCCTCCGCAGGTCGGGCATCCTTCCCGACGATGCCTTCCCCGGCGGCCGAGGAATCGGCGCTAGCCGTCCTCCTCCTCCACGAACTCCTCGGCCGCAGCCATCTCGCGGAGGCCCAGGTCCACGGCGGCGAGCTTCTCTATGACCTCTTCGAGCGAGCGCTTGCCGAAGTTGCGGATGTTGAGCAGGTCCTCCTCGGTCCTCACCACCAACTCACCTACAGAGTCGACGTTCTCCTTCTTGAGGCAGTTGAAGGTGCGCACGGAGAACTCCATCTCCTCGATGGGGTAGCCCAACACCTGATTGCGGACCTCCTCCTCCTCCGCCACCTCTTCTTCCTCTTCCTCTTCGGGCAACTCGATCTCGCTGAAGATCGTGATGTAGCGCACCAGGACCTCCGCCGCCCTGCGCACTGCGTCGTCGGGCATGACCGTCCCGTTGCCCCACACCTCGACCATCAGCCGGTCCAGGTCCGTGCGCGCGCCCAGGCGCGTGGCCTCAACACGGTAGGTGCAGCGCGCCACCGGCGAGAACAGGGCGTCCAGCGCGATGACGTCACCGGGCCGCTTCTCGCGGCCGGGCTCCTCCACCGGCCGATAGCCCGTCGAGAGCTCTATCCACAGGTCGATGAGCAGGCTGGAGTCGTCCTCAGTCAGCGTCGCGATGTGGATCTCGGGATTGATGATCTCGACCCCGGGCGGACACGTGACGTCGCCGCCCACGACCTCGCCCTTGCCCTCCGCCTGGATGTGCGCAACCGTCTCCTCGTCTTCGTCCGGCTCGCCATGGAACTTGATGGCGAGTTCCTTGATGTTGAGGCACAGCTCCGTGGCGTCCTCGTAGATGCCCTCGATGGTCGTGAACGCGTGTGGCACCCCGTCGATGCGCACGTCCGTCACCGCCGCGCCGGGGACGTGCGCGAGCAGCACCCGCCGGAACGCATTGCCCAGCGTGTGCCCGAAGCCCCGCTCCAGCGGCTCGATGGCGAACTTCCCGTACTTGTCGGAAAGCTCGAGCGCCACCATGCTGGGGGCCAACTCCTCAATCATGGGTCTCTCTCCTCCGTTATGTGCGACGCGGCGCTCGACCCGCTAGCGCGAGTAGAACTCGACGACCTGCTGCTCGTCCACATCGACGTTGATGTCCTCCGGCTCAGGCAGCCGGCGGACCGTGATCGTCTTGCTGCTCGCGTCGGCCTGGAGCCAGCCGGGCACCTCGTAGCCACGCGACAGCGACTGGACGACCGGCTGCAGGTCCTGGCTGTTCTCGCGCACCTCGATGACGTCGCCCTCCCTCACCAGCCGGGAGGGGATATCGCACACGCGACCGTTGACCGCGATGTGCCGGTGGCGCACGATCTGCCGCGCCTGGGCCTGGCTGGCCGCGAAGCCGGCGCGACGCAGCACGCTGTCGAGACGCCGCTCGAGCAGCGACAGCAGCATGAAGCCCGTCACGCCCTTGGCCGTCAGCGCGCGGTCAACGTAGCGCCGGAACTGCCGCTCGAGCAGCCCGTAGATAGTCCGCAGCTTCTGCTTCTCGCGAAGCTGCAGGGCGTAGTCCGACGGGCGCCGCCGTCCGCGTCGGCCGCTGCCGTGCTCGCCGGGCGGGTAGCTCTTGCGCTCGAGCGCGCACTTAGGGCCGTGGCAGCGCTCACCCTTCAGGAACAGCTTCTGGCCCTCGCGCCGACAGAGCCGACAGACCGGTCCAGTGTACCGCGCCATGAATACCTTCACCTCCGCAGGCTCGGCGGCCGCGGGGGCCGCCTCAGGCCTGCCGTTACATGCGTCGCCTCTTCTTCGGACGGCACCCGTTGTGCGGCTGCGGCGTGACGTCCTTGATGTTGCCGATCTCGATGCCGACCGCCTGCATCGCGCGAATCGCCGTCTCACGGCCCGAGCCGGGGCCCTTAGTGAACACCTCGAGCCGCCGCAGCCCGGCGTCGATGGCACGACGCGCCGCGTTTTCCGCCGCGAGCTGCGCCGCGAACGGCGTGCCCTTGCGCGTGCCCTTGAAGCCCACCGTGCCGCCGCTGGCCCACGTGATCACGTTGCCGCGCTGGTCGGTGATGCTGATGATCGTGTTGTTGAACGTGGACCTGATGTACGCACGCCCCTGTGCCCCCCTGGCCGGTCCCCGCTGCGGCGGCCGCTCCGGGCGAGCCCCCCGCGACGGCGCGGGCCGCGCGGCCTGCGCCTGCTCGTCGCCGGTCTCGGCCCCCTCGGCTCCCTCGGCCTCTGGCTGCGCGGCGTCCTCGCGCTCTTGTGCCATCTTCCCGCCTCCTGTGCCTTGCGGCGCCCGGCGTGATCCTACGTCTTCGCGGTCGCCCTCTTCTGCCCGGCCACGGTCTTCCGCTTGCCCTTGCGCGTGCGCGCGTTGGTGCGCGTGCGCTGCCCACGGACCGGCAGCCCGCGGCGATGCCGCATGCCGCGGTATGTCCCGATCTCGATCAGGCGCTGGATGTTCGCCGCCACCTCACGCCGTCTATCGCCCTCGATCATGTAGTCGCGCTCGATGATCTCGCGCACGCGCGCGGCCTCTTCCTCGGTGAGGTCCCGCATCTTCGTCAGCTCGTCGATCTGCGCCTGCTCGCGAATCTTCTTCGCCGACGAGCGCCCGATCCCGTAGATGTAGGTCAACGCGATCTCGACCCTCTTGTTGGCCGGCAGGTCTATGCCAGCTATCCTGGGCACCTGCACTCCTCCTCGGTCGTCAAGACGCTAGGCGGCCGCCACGGCGCGCCGCCTACCCCTGGCGCTGCTTGTGCCGCGGGTTGCTGCACACCACGCGCACGACACCCTTGCGCCGGATGATCTTGCACTTGTCACACCGCTTCTTCACTGACGCCTGGACCTTCATACCTACCACTCCCCAAGCCCTGCCCGGCCGCCGCAACGTGGCCGCGCCGCGCGGGACTACACCTGCGCTCGCGGCGCGCCCGGGGCCGGACTACTTATGCAACCAGACGATCCGCCCGCGCGACAGGTCGTAGGGCGAGATCTCCACCGTCACCGAGTCGCCCGGCATAATCCGGATGTATCTCATGCGGATCTTGCCGCAGACATGAGCCAGAAGTCCGTGCCCGTTCTCCAACTCCACCTTGAAGACCGCGTCCGGGAGCTTCTCGACCACGGTGCCGAGAACCCGGAGCATCTTGGGCCCTTCCTTCTGCGTCGTCTGCTTCTTCGCCATTGCCCTATCGTACCCCAATCGCTGTGTGCCCCCCTCTACGGTGCGGTCAGTGTCCGGCAGCCGTCGGCGGTGACGGCGACCGTGTGCTCGAAGTGCGCCGACCGGCTCCCGTCGCGCGTGCGCACCTTCCAGCCGTCGGCGTCCTGCACCACGTCAAAGGCCCCGGCGTTCACCATCGGCTCGATGGCCACCGTCAGCCCCGGCACCAGCTCCACCCCGTAGACGCCGCCGCTGCCGTCCACGAAGTTCGGCACCTGCGGCGGCTCGTGTAGCGCCGCGCCGATCCCGTGCCCCACCAGCGCCCGCACCACGCTGAACCCCGCCGCCTCGACGTGGCCCTGCACCGCCTGGGCGATGTCGCGGATCGTGTTCCCGGGCCGCACCTGCACCAGCGCCGCGTCCAGTGCCGCGCGCGTCACGTCGATCAGCCGGCGCGACTCGTCGTCTATCTCCCCCACGCCCACCGTGAACGCCCCGTCGGCGTGATAGCCCTCCCACTCGACGCCCAGGTCCACGGCCAGGATGTCACCGTCGTGCAGCAACTCCATCTCGGACGGGATCCCGTGCACCACCACGTCGTTGACGCTGGCGCAGATCGTCGCCGGATAGCCCCGATAGCCCTTGAACGATGGCTCGGCTCCCGCCTCGCGGATTGCCGCCTCGGCGATGCGGTCCAGGTCGGCGGTCGTCACGCCCGCCTCGATCGCCTCGCGCAGCCGCGCCACGGTGCGGGCATGGATCTTCCCCGCGTGGCGCATCGTCTCCAACTCCGCCTGGCTCTTCGGCCTGATGGCCCTGCCCCGAATGTGTGGCCCGCTCATCTGTCAGCTCCGGTCCCGGACCGCCGGCAGCAGGCGCTCGGCAATCTCATCGGGACTGCCCTCCCCCGGCACGTCCACCAGGACTCCCCGCTTGCTGTAGTAGTCGATCAGCGGCTCCGTCTGCTCGCGATAGACCGCCAGCCGCTCACGGATCGCCTCCGGCCGATCGTCGCTGCGCTGGTACAGCTCTCCCTCGCAGTCCGGGTCGGGGCACGGGCCGCCGTCGGTCACGCCCTCGTCGTCTATGTGAAAGATCCCATCGCAGTCGCGGCACAAGCGCCGACCCGACAGCCGCCGCACGATCTCGTCCTCTTCGACCGCCAGGTTCACCACCAGCAGCGGCTCGCGGCCCAACTCGTCCATGGCCCGGCCAAGCGCCTCGGCCTGGGGCACCGTCCGCGGGAAGCCGTCGAGCACGAAGCCCCTAGCGCAGTCGTCCTGGGCGAGCCGCTCGCCCGCGATCGCGATGACCAGGTCATCGGGCACCAGCTCGCCGCGGTCCATGTAGCCCTTGGCCTTCGCGCCCAGCTCGGTGCCCTCGGCGACGGCCCCCCGCAGGATGTCGCCGGTCGAGATGTGCGGGACTGCAAGCTGATCGCTCAGCATCTTCGCCTGCGTGCCCTTGCCCGCGCCGGGCGCGCCCAGCAGCACCACGTTGTACTCTCGGTCCGACATCGTCTCTCTCCTACTTCAGGAAGCCGCTGTAGTGGCGCATGAGAAGCTGCGCTTCAATCTGCTGCATGGTGTCCAGCGCCACGCCGACCACGATCAGCAGCGACGTGCCTCCCACCAGGGTGAAGGTGGTGACCCCCGTGATGTCCCCGACGTAGTACTGCATCACCGCGATGACGCCCAGGAACAGCGCGCCCGCCAGCGTGATCCGGTACAGGATCCGGTCGAGGTAGTCGCGCGTGCTCGCGCCGGGCCGGATGCCCGGGATGGCGCCACCGTTCTTCTGCAGATTCTCGGAAATCTGCTCCGGGTTGAAGGTCACCGCCGTGTAGAAGTACGTGAACAGAATCACCAGCAGGAAGTACAGGAACGAAGCGAAGTGGTTCAGGCCGGGCGTCGTGAACTGCACCAGCGAGAACATCGCCCGACTTACGGCCTCATCGCTCACATGGAAGATGCCCGCCATCTTGGCGACGGTCGTCTGCCCCGACAGCGCCTGCGCGATCTGCCCCGGGAACAGCGACACCGAGATCGCGAAGATGATCGGCATCACGCCGGCCTGGTTCACGCGCACCGGCAGGTAGCTGGTCTGCCCGCCGTAGACCCGGTGCCCACGCACACGCCGCGCGTACTGCACCGGGATCTTGCGCTGCGCCTGCTGGAACTTCACGATCAGGTAGACCGTGGCGTACATGATGACCCCGAGGAACGCAATGTTGGCCACCGTGACCTCGCCGCCGCGCCAGAGTTGAATGGTCTGCGCCACGTCCTGCGGCATGCGCGTCATGATTCCGGCGAAAATGATGATCGACACGCCCTGCCCAATGGCGTGCTCGGTGATCATGTCCGCGATCCACATCAGGAACGCGGTGCCGCCGACCATCATCAGGACGACGTAGAGCATCAGCGGCAGGTCGCCGATGAAGGCGTTCCCTTGCCGCAGGAAGGCGATCATGCCGAAGCCCTGCAGCAGCGCCACCGCCATGGTCAGGTACTTCGTCCACGCGTTGATCTTGCGCCGGCCGTACTCGCCCTCCTTCTGCAGCTCCTCCAGGGCCGGGATGGCCATGGTCAGAAGCTGCAGGATGATCGAGGCGCTGATGTAGGGCATGATGCCCAGCGCCAGCACGGAGAAGCGCTTGAGCGACCCGCCGGCGAAGGCGTCCAGCATCTGGCCCAGCCCGCCCGCAGCTTGAAAGATGCGCTCGAGCTGCGCCTTGTCGATGCCCGGCAGCGGTATGTGCGCGCACGCGACGTACACGCCGAACATCAAGAACAGGAAGACAATGCGCTTCCGGATGTCCGGCACGCGAATCGCCTGGCCGAGCGCGGCGAGCCGCTCCCTCATTCGCCGATCACCTCGACCGTGCCGCCGCTGTTCTCGATCTTCTCGCGCGCCGACGCGCTGAACGCGTGGGCGCTGACCCTCAGCGGCTTGTCGATCTCGCCGTCGCCCAGGACCTTGAGCCCGTCCAGCAGCTTGCCGATCACGCGCTCCTCAAGCAGGCGCTCGGGCGTGATCTCGTCGTCGGCGTCGTAGCGCTCGGCCAGCGTGCCGACGTTGACCACGGCGAACTCGGTGCCGAAGAACCCACGGTTGTGCGCCGCGCTGCCCTTACCACGAAGCTGCGGGACGCGTCGGTACAGCGGCGTCTGGCCGCCCTCGAACCCCGGCGGCACCTTGGAGCGGTGCTTCTGGCCCTTCTCGCCCCGGCCGGCCGTCTTGCCCTGGCCGGCGGCAATGCCCCGCCCCACGCGCTTGCGCGACTTCTTGCCTCTCGGATTCGGCCGCAGATCGGTCAGGTCCATCGCCTGTGCTCCTACTTCTGCCCCTCGACGGGCTCGTGCTCGATGAGGTGGGAGACCGCGCGGATCATCCCGCGCGTCGTCTCGGTGTCCGGCAGCACATTGCTCGTGCCGATGCCGCGCAGGCCCAGCGCACGCAGTGTGCCGCGGTGCTTGGGCTTGCTACCGATGCTGCTACGTCGCTGAACCACCTTGATCATGTCGGCCATGCGGATCGCCTCTCAGAACTCCAGCCCGGCCTCGCGCGCCGCGTCGGCAAGCGCCTTGACCCGCCCGTGATACTTGCGGCCGCCACAGTCGAAGCACACGCTCTCAATGTCCTCGGCCAGTGCGCGCTGGGCCACAACCCGGCCCACGACCGCCGCGGCCGCGGCGTTCGCCGTGGACCCGTCACACTCGTCGGCGATCTCCTGCTCGACGGTGGCCGCCGCGACCAGGGTCTGCTCGTCCCAGTCGTTGATCACCTGGGCACAGACGTGCCTCAGGCTACAGTACACGGCCAGGCGCGGCCGCTCGGGCGTGCCCACCAACCTGCGCCGCGACCGCATGTGCCGCTTATGCCGTTGTCTCTTGCGATCGACTTCTGCCTTCACTCATGACACCTCGAATGTCGCCGTCGCGGGTGCGCGAAGCGGCTCGACTACATGTCCGCGCCGACCTTGGCGGCCTTGCCCGCCTTGCGGCGGATGTGCTCGCCCTCGTAGCGCACGCCCTTGCCCTTGTACGGCTCGGCCGGACGAGACCTCCGGATCTCGGCCGCAAGCTGGCCGACCTTCTGCTTGTCGGCGCCGCGCACGATGACCCGCGTATTCTCCTCGACCGCTACCTCAATGCCCTCCGGCGGATCGAAGACCACCAGGTGCGAGTACCCCAGCCGCATGACAAGCCGGCGGTCCTGCGTCTCCGCGCGGTAGCCGACGCCGTGGATCTCCAGCCGCTTCTCGAACCCCTCGGTGACGCCGTGGACCATGTTGGCCAGAAGCGACCTGGTCAGCCCGTGCAGCGACCGGTGCCGGCGCGAGTCGCTGGGCCGGAGCACGGTGATGACGTTGTCCTCGATCTCGATCTGCATCAGTCGGCTGAGCTCTTGCGTGAGCTCGCCGTTAGGGCCGTTCACGGTCACGACGTTGTTGGCCGTCACGTCAACCGTGACGCCGCCGGGTATCTCGATGGGCATGTTGCCTATCCTGGACATATCGCTATCTCCCTGTCTGGCCGGGGCTACCACACCTGGCCGATGACCTCGCCGCCGATGCCACGCTTGCGCGCATCGCGGTCGGTCATCACGCCTTCGCTGGTGCTGATGATGGCCACGCCCAACCCGCCCAGCACGCGCGGCAGGCCATCCCTGCCCGCGTAGACCCGGCGGCCGGGCTTGCTGATCCGCTTCAGCCCCTGGATCACCGGCTCCCGATGCGCATCGTAGCACAGCCTGATGCGCACCGTCCGGCCCCGGTTAATGAGCTGGTAGCCGCGGATGTAGCCCTCGCGATGCAGGATCTTGGCGATCTCCAGATGTATCCTCGAGACCGGCACATCCACGTCGAGATGTCGCGCCAGCGCCGCGTTCCGAACACGCGTCAACATGTCTGCGATCGGATCGGTCAAGACAGCCATTGCTTTCCTCCCGAGGCCGCCACGGCTGCGGCCGCCGTGCACCTGGACACCTGACTTGCGGGCCCGCCGTTCACCGGGCCTCGACGCCCGGCCATCCCCCGACTACCAGCTCGACTTGCGCACCCCGGGGATGTTCCCGTGCAGCGCGTTTTCCCTGAAGCAGATGCGGCAGATGCCGAACTTGCGCATGTACGCCCGGCGCCTGCCGCACAACGCACACCGGTTGTAGTCTCGGCTCTTGAACTTGTGAGTGCGCTGCGCGTCGTTGATCCACGACTTCTTCGCCATCTGAAGGCCTCCCAGTGTCCGCCTAGCTGCGCGTCAGCGGCAGCCCCAGCGCCACCAGCAGTTCGCGGGCCTCTTCGTCCGTCTCGGCGGTCGTCACGATCGCGATGTCGAGACCCTTCGACGTCTCCACGTCGTCGTAGCTCAGCTCCGGAAAGATCAGCTCGTCCGCGATGCCCAGACTGTAGTTGCCGCGCCCGTCGAAGGCATCGGCCGACAGGCCCCGGAAGTCGCGAATGCGCGGCAGCGCCACGTTGAACAGGCGGTCGATGAATTCCCACATCCGCGCCCCGCGCAGCGTCACCCGCAGCCCCATCGGCTGCCCCTCGCGGATGTTGAAGTTCGCGATCGCGCGCTTGGCCCGCGTCACCACGGGGGCCTGCCCGGCGATGAGCGCCAGCTCCTCGCGCGCCGCGTCCAGCGCATCGATGTTCGTCGCGGCGTCGCGCACCGTCATGTTCAGCGAGACCTTGCGCAGGCGCGGCACCTGCCACACGTTCGTGTAGCCGAAGCGTTCGGTCAGCGCCGGCGCAATCTCCTCGTCAAACCGCGCCCGCAGCCGCGGAGTGGTTGTCTGTGTTGCCTCTGCCATCATGCTCCCACCGATCCTGGCGGCCCCGCCGCCCGCCGGGTCCGCCTACTCGTCGATGTCCTCGCCGCACTTCCTGCACACGCGCACCTTCGTGCCGTCCTCGCGCACCCGCTTGCCCACCCGCGTGCGCTTGTCGCAGTCCGGGCAGACCAGCATCACGTTCGACGCATCGAACGGCGCCGGCGTGTCTACGATGCCGCCCTGGCGCATCTGCTGCGTCTGGCGCACCGCCTTCTTCACCACATTGATCCCGTCCACCGTCACGCGACCGCGGTAGGGGTCCACGGCAATGACCTTGCCGCGCCGCACGCGATCCGGCGTGGACCGGTCCTTGCCGGCGATCACCTCGACCGTGTCGCCGACCTTGATGCGCATCTTCGTCTTGGTTCCCGTCTCGCGACCCATCTCACACAGCTCCCGGTACGCCTCAGATGACCTCGGGGGCCAGGGATACGATTCGCATGTACTGCTTGTCGCGCAGTTCGCGGGCCACCGGCCCGAACACCCGCGTGCACTGTGGGTTCTTGTTCTCGTCCACGATAACCGCCGCATTCTCGTCGAAGCTGATGACCGTGCCGTCCGCCCGCTGCACCCGATCGCGGCAGCGCACTACCACCGCGCGCACCACCTCACCCTTCGGGATCGGGCTCTGCGGCGTCACCGCCCTCGTCGAGCAGATGATCTCGTCGCCCAGAGACGCGTACCGCGACCTGCTCCTGCCCATCACCCGGATGCAGAACACCGCTCGAACTCCGGAGTTGTCGGCCACCCTCAGCCGGGTCGTGGTCTGAATCATGGTGCTTCCCTCGCATCTGCCGCGGCTCGCGTGTACATCGCGTCCCGGCCGGCTTACTCGTCCGCGCTCTCCTCGCGCTGCTTCGCCTCAGCAACCACCTGGTCGGTCAGGTGCGTCGGCAGTTCCTCGTAGCGCGAGAACGACATCTCGTAGCTCGCGCGTCCCTGCGAGATCGAGCGCAGGTCGGCCGCGTAGCGCATCATCTCGCTCTGGGGCACCTGGGCCTTGATCACCTGCAGCGACCCCACCTGATCGGTCCCCAGGATCCGGCCCCGCTTGGAGTTCAGGTCGCTCATGATGTCGCCCATGATGTCCTCGGGCCCGGTCACCGTCACGTCCATGATCGGCTCGAGCAGCACCGGCTGCGCGTCGTCCATGGCATTGCGCAACGCGATGGCCGCCGCCATCTGGAAGGCCATGTCCGACGAGTCCACCGAGTGCGAACTCCCGTCCTCCAGCGTCACCCGCACGTCCACCAGCGGGTAGCCGGCCAGGTAGCCGCGCTCCATCGCGGCGCGCAGGCCCTTCTCGACCGCCGGGATGTACTGCGTCGGGACCGAGCCGCCCCTGATCGCCTTCACGAACTCGAACCCCGAGCCACGCTCCCCCGGTTCGAGCCGGATCCACACGTCGCCGAACTGGCCGCGGCCACCGGTCTGCTTCTTGTGCCGCCCCTGTGCGCGCACCGAGCGCCGCACCGTCTCGTGGTAGGCCACGCGCGGCTCGCTCATGCTCACGTCAACCTCGTGCTGGTGCCGCAGCTTGGCCACCGCCACGTCCAGGTGCATCGGACCGAGGCCGCTGACCAGTAGCTCGCCGGTCTCGAAGTTGCGCTCGTACTTCAGGCCCATGTCCTCAGCCGCCAGCCGCGCCAGGGCATCGGAGAGCTTGTCGGCGTCCGCGCGCGATGCCGCCGTGACCGCCACCGCGTACATCGACTCCGGCGCCTCGGGCCGCGGGACCTGCAGCTTGCTGCCCTGCGTCCCCAGCGCGTCCCCGGTGCCCGTGTCCTCCAGGCGCACGGCCGAGCCCATGTCGCCCGCCACCAGCTCGCCCACGGTCTCCGTCTTCCCGGCCTGCGTGACCGCAAGCCCCGACAGGCGCTCCCGCTCGCCGCTGGTCGCGTTGTACACGTCACCATCCGCCTTCGCGCTGCCCGACAACACGCGCAGCAGGCTCACGCGACCCACGTACGGGTCGGTCATCGTCTTGAAGACGATGATGGCGGGCTCGCCGGTCGGGTCCGCGGTCAATCCCACCTCGTCCTCGCCCCTCGTGGCCACGCGCGGGCCGGCGTCGGCGGGTGAGACCGCGGCGTCCACCAGGAAGTCGAGGAGCGGCCTGATGCCGATCTCGCCCGTGGCGCTGGTGCACAGTACCGGCACCAGCGTCCCGGCGGCGATGGCGGCCTTCAGCCCGCCCACCAGCTCCTCCTTGGTCAGCTCGCCCTCCTCGAGATACTTGATCGTCAGGTCGTCATCGGCCGCGGCGACGGCGTCGATCAGCGACTCGCGCGCCTCGGCGACCGCGTCGGCCATCTCGGCCGGCACCCCCGCCTCCTCGCCCGCGCCCAGCCACGCCTTCTCCGACAGCAGGTCCACGACGCCCTCGAAGCTCGCGCCCTGCCCGATCGGGATCTGCACCGGCACGGCCTCGCACTCGGGCAGGCTCTCGTTCATGCTCGCCACGACCGTCTCGAAGTCGGCGCGCTCGTTGTCGAGCTTGTTCACCACGCCAATGACCCGCACGCCCATCTCGCGCGCGGCGTCATACATCTTGATCGTGTGCACCTCGACTCCCGCCGCCGCATCCATCACCAGCAGCGCGTTCTCGACCGCCCACAGCCCGTAGAGCGCATCCACGTAGAACTCGGAGTACCCCGGACAATCGACCACATTGATCTTCGCGTTGCGATGCTCCGCGTGGCACAGGACCGGCGAGATGGAGATCCTCCGCTCCTGCTCCTGCTCCTCGAAGTCGGCCACGGCCGTGCCGTCGTCAACCGACCCGAGCTGCGCGATCGCCCCGGCGGCGTGCAGCATGGCCTCGTTCAGCGAGGTCTTGCCCACGCCCCGGTGTCCGACGAGGGCGACGTTACGCAGGTCCTGCGGTGCCCGACCCAATTGCGGTTCCTCCCAGCTACGGCGTCACCGTCTAGCGGGCGCGACGCAGGATCTCTACGACGCGCCACGCCTTCGTCCGGCTCAGCGGCCGGCACTCCATGATCCGCACATGGTCCCCCACCTGGCACTCGTTGCGCTCATCGTGCACCTTGTACCGGGCGTTGCGCCGCAACACCTTGCCGTACAGCGGGTGCCGCGTCGTGCGCTCCACCTGGACCACGACGGTCTTGTCCATCCTGTCGCTGACGACGGTCCCCTCGCGCGTCGGCTTGCCGCCTGTCCGCTCGCTCATCTTCCCTGCCTCGCTTTGCCGTCAGCGGCCCTGGTTGATCCCCAGCTCACGCTCGCGCAGAATGGTGTTGATCCGCGCGATCGCCTTCCGGTACTTGCGGATCCGCTTCGGGTCGTCGATCTGTCCCGACGCGGTGCGGAAGCGCAGGTTCTGCAGACTCTCCTGAATCTGCGCCCGCCGCTCCTGAAGCTCGTCATCGGTGCTCTCTCTGAGCTGCTCGATGAAGTCCGTCGTGCTCCTGGCGTCGTCAGGCATGGTCGAGACCCTCCCGAGTGACGAACTGCGTCTTGACGGGCAGCTTGTGCGCGGCCAGCCGCATCGCCTCGCGCGCCACCTCGGGCTCCACGCCCGCCATCTCGAACATGATCCGACCCGGCTTGACGACCGCCACGAAGTACTCCGGCGCCCCTTTGCCCTTGCCCATCGGCATCTCCTGGCCGCGCTTGGTCACCGGCTTGTCCGGGAAGATGCGGATCCACACCTTGCCGCCGCGCTGAACGCGCCGCGTCATCGCCACGCGCGCGGCCTCGATCTGTCGCGATGTGATCCAGCCCGGTTCGAGCGCCTTCAGGCCGAAGTCCCCGAAGTCAACGTTGCAGCCACGGTACGCCTTGCCCCTCATGCGACCCCGGTGCTGCTTGCGGAACTTGCTCCTCTTAGGCATCAGCATCGCCGGCATCCTCCTCGGCGGCGTTGGCTTCGTCCTCGGTCTCGCCGGCCTCGTCAGCCTCTTCGGCCTCCGCCGGCGCCTCGGCGGGCGCCTCGGCGGCCGTCGGCTCGGCCTGCGTCTCGGTGGACGCCGAGATGGCCTCGTCCTCGGACGACTCGGTCAGCAGATCGTCCATCTCCGCGACCTCGGCGATCTCAGCGACGGCCTCTTCCGCGACCTCAACGGCCTCCTCGGCGACTTCAGCGACGGCCTCTTCCGCGACCTCAACGGCCTCCTCGGCGACCTCAGCCGCCTCCTCGGCGACCTCAGCGGCCTCCTCGGCGACTTCAGCGACGGCCTCCTCGGCGACCTCAGGGGCGACCTCAGCGACGGCCTCCTCGGCGACCTCAGCGGCCTCGACCTCGGGCTGCTCGCCTTCGGCCTCCGGGGCCGGCGCGGGCGTCCGCTTCGGCGGCGGCATGATTATGCCGTTGCACACGAACACCTGCACACCGATGTGCCCATAGCCCGTCACAGCCTCCGAGAACCCGCGGTCCACGTCCGCGCGCAGCGTGTGCATCGGCACGCTGCCGACCGGGCCCACGCGCTCGGTCCGCGCGATCTCAGCGCCCATCAGCCGGCCGCTGACCGCCACGCGGATGCCGTCCACGCCCGCGCGCACCGCGCGATCGATCGCCTGGCCCATGGCGCGCCGGATCGACGCGCGCCGCTCGATCTGGCCCGCGATCTCCTCGGCGATGAGCTGCGCGTTGGTCTCCGGGGTCTTCGTCTCCTCGACGTTCACCCGCACCCGACCGCTCATGATCTGGTCGAGGTCCCTGCGCAGTCGATCGACGTCCGAGCCACCGCGCCCGATGATGATGCCCGGCTTGGCGCTCTCGATCGTGATCGTCGTGGTCCCCGCGGTACGCTCGATGAGGATGTCCGAGATGCCCGCGTGATGATGGCGCTCGAGCACGGTCTTGCGCGCCAGCAGGTCCTCGACGAGCTGATCGCGGTACGCCCGCCCCTGCGCGAACCACTTGCTGCGCGTGTCGCGGATGATCCCGAGACGCATTCCGTAGGGATGTACTTTCTGACCCATCCAGTGTCAGCTCCCTGACTCGCCGCCGGCCCCGGCGGCCGGCTGTGGGCTACTGCTCGGCGTCCTCTTCACCGTCGCTCAGCACGACGGTGACGTGGCAGGTGCGCTTCTTGATCCGGTCGGCGCGGCCACGCGCTCGCGGCCGGATGCGCGGGATGGTCAGGCCCTCGTCCACGTAGGCCTTCTCGACCCTCAGGTCCTCCGGCTCCAGGCCGAAGTTGTTCTCGGCGTTGGCGACCGCCGATTCGAGGATCTTCGACAGCTCGCGACATGCGGGGCTGACCTGCACGGCCAGGATCGCCCGCGCCTGGTCGATGTCCTCGCCGACGATCAGTTGCGCGTAGCGCCGCACCTTACGCGAGCCGCGCCGCAGGTACCTCGCCTGTGCTCTGACCTCCATCGTGTCGTCTCCTCGCTGCTAGCGCTGCACGCGCGTCACGCGCTCGCCGACGCGGCTCGGCCGCATGCCCCGGTAAGTCCGGGTCGGAGAGAACTCCCCGAGCTTGTGGCCGACCATGTTCTCGGTGATGTACACCGGCACGTGCTTGCGGCCATCGTACACCGCGATGGTGTGTCCGACCATCTCCGGGAAGATCGTCGAGCGGCGCGACCACGTGCGGATAATCCGCTTCTCGTCCTGCTCGTTCATCGTGCGGACCTTCTTGAGCAGGTGCTGGTCCGCGAACGGGCCCTTCTTCAGTGACCTCGCCATTATCTGCCCTCGCTTCCTGTGCGCACAGGCTCCCGCCGGGGGCCGTGGCCCCGGCCTAGCGACCGTAACGTCGCCGGACGATGAACCGGCTCGACGGCTTGCTCTTCTTGCGCGTGCGCGTCCCCAGCGTCCGCCAGCCCCACGGGCTGCGCGGCGCGTCGTGGCCGATCGGCGCCTTGCCCTCCCCGCCGCCGTGCGGGTGGTCCACCGGGTTCATCGCCGACCCGCGCGTCGTCGGCCGGACGCCCTTCCAGCGCTTGCGCCCCGCCTTGCCCAGCGACACATTGTCGTGGTCCACATTGCCCACGCGGCCCACCGTCGCCCGGCAGCGCCCGTCCACCATGCGCATCTCGCCCGAGGGCAGCCGCAGCAGGGCGTAGCCGCCCTCCAGCGCCACGAACTGCGCCTCCGCCCCGGCGCTGCGCGCGAGTTGCGCGCCACGCTCCGGCGTCAGTTCGACGCAGTGCACCACGGTGCCGACCGGGATGTTCTCCAGCGGCAGGCAGTTGCCCGGGCGGATCGGCGCCTTGGGGCCCGACATCACCGTTGCGCCCACCGCGACGCCGTCGGGCGCGACGATGTAGCGCTTCTCGCCGTCGGCGTAGTGCAGCAGCGCAATGTGCGCCGACCGGTTCGGGTCGTACTCGATCGCCGCGACCTTGGCCGGCACGCCGTCCTTGTTGCGCTTGAAGTCGATGTCGCGCAGTCGCCGCTTGTGGCCGCCGCCCTGGTGGCGCACCGTCAGCTTGCCGCGCGCGTTGCGGCCGGCGCTCTGGTTGCGCCTGCCCGTGGTCAGGCTGCGCTCAGGCGACTTCTTGCTGACCTCGGAGCGGTCGTCCGACACGTACTGCCGCCGCCCCGGGCTCGTCGGATTGTGGTGTTTGAGGGCCATTGCCTGCTCTCTCCCGTGCCTCGGTGTGCTTCGGGCTCGCCCGCCCGATTCCGGTGCTAGCCGCCCATCTCCACCACGTCGATGGATTCGCCCGGGGCCAGCGTCACCATGGCCTTCTTGCGCTCGGCCGTGCGGCCCATGCCGTGCCGGTAGCTGCGCCGCCGGGTCTTGCCCATCACTCGCATGGTGTTGACCTTCGTGACCGTCACGTTGAACAGCGCCTCGACCGCGCGCCGAATCTCCACCTTGTTCGCCGACGGATCCACCTCGAAGGTGTAAACGCTTTCCTGCTCGGACTTGCGCATGCTCTTCTCGGTCACCACCGGCCGGCGGATGATCTGGCGGTAGTAGTTGAGTTGCTCGTTACTCAGCATGCGCGCCCACTCCCTCGCTCAGCGCCGCCAAGCCCGCCTGGCTGATGATGATCGTCTCGGCCCAGATCACGTCGCGCGCGCTGATGTGCGGCGACTCGCGCATGATCAGCCGCGGGATGTTGCGCCCGCTCTTGTACAGCTTGTCATCGCGCGCCTCATCCGAGCCCAGCAGCATCAGCACGCGGCCCTCCACGCCCAGGTCCTCGAGCATAAGCGCGAACCGGCGCGTCGAGATCTCGTCCACGATCATCTCGTCCACGATCATGATAGCGCCGTCGTGCATCTTCGCCGACAGCGCCGCCGTCAGCGCCTGACGCCTCATGCGCCGGGTCAGCTTGGGCTTGCGCCGCGGGCCGCTGGGACCGTGCGCGACGCCACCGCCCACGAAGATCGGCGCCGACTTGGCCCCGTGCCGCGCGCGGCCCGTGCCCTTCTGCCGGTACCACTTGGCCTTCGTCAGCCTGACCTCCGACCGCCGCAGCGTGCGCGCCGAGTCCTGGCACATCGCCCGCTCGGCCGCCACCACGGCCTGGTGAATCAGATCGTGATTGACCTTGGTGGCGAACAGCTCGTCGCTCAGCTCTACCTGACCGACCTTCTCTCCTTGCCGGTCGTAGAGGGCCACCTCGGGCATCACTCATCGCTCCCTTGCTCGGCCTGCGCCTGGGCCTTGATCTCCAGCAGGCCGCCACGCGGGCCCGGCACGGAGCCCCTGATAAGCAGCACGTTGCGCTCGGGGTCAACCTTGACCACCTGCAGGCCCTTGGTGGTGCAGCGCTCGGCGCCCATGTGCCCGGGGCTGCGCTTGCCGCGGAACACGCGCTGGGCGTCCGTCGCGCCCGCTGACTGTGGCGCGCGGTGCACCTTCGAGCCGTGGCTGGCGGGCCCGCCACGGAAGCCGTAACGCTTCACGGCGCCCGCGAAGCCCCGGCCCTTGCTGGTGCCGGTGACCTCCACCATCTGCCCCTCCTCGAAGATCGCCACCGTCACCGTACTGCCCGCCGCCGGCGCCTCGTCGCCGCCCACGCCGAACTCCCGCAGGTGCCGGTGCGGCTCCACGTTGCGGGACAGATAGTGCCCCAGCATCGGCTGGTTCAGCCGGGCGTGCGCCACCGGCTCGAACCCGAGCTGCACCGCCTCGTAGCCGTCGCGCTCCGCAGTCTTGCGCTGGACCACCACGCACGGTCCCGCCACCACGACCGTCACGGGAATCGCCTTCCCGTTCTCATCGTAGATCCGGGTCATGCCTACCTTCTTGCCCAACAGTCCCGTCGGCATCGCCGTCACCAACTCAGCGTCGCTTATCGCGTTAGGGCGCGTACGTCTTGATCGCCACGTCAACGCCGCCCGGTAGGTCCAGCTTCATGAGGGCGTCAACCGTGCGGGTCGTCGAATCCACAATGTCGATGAGCCGATGGTGCACGCGCATCTCGAAGTGCTCCATCGTTCGAGTGGCACGCCCCAGCGCCGTCGGCTTGACCACGCAGTGCACGTGCTTCTTGGTCGGCAGCGGGATCGGCCCGGAGACCTTCGCGCCCGTGCGCTCGGCCGTCTCCACGATCTTCTGCGCCGACCGGTCGAGCAGCTTGTGGTCGAAGGCCTTCAGCTTGATTCGGATCATGTTGGCCTTGGACATTGCCTAGTCCCTCCGGGCCGTGCGGCCCATCGACCTTGCGGGCCCTGTTCCTCAGCCCACCATCTCTCGCTGCTGGTCTTCCGGCACCGGCTGGTACCGGTCCGGTTCCATCGTGTACGTCGCGCGTCCCTGGGTCAGCGAGCGCAGCGCCGTGGCGTAGCCGAACATGTTCGCCAGCGGCACTCTCAGCTCGATCGTCCGCGCACCGGCCGATGTGGCCGTGACCTCGACGATCTGCGCTCGCCGCGTGGTCAGGTCGTTCACCACATCGCCGAAGTACTGCTCCGGCGTCACGACCTCCGCCGCCATCACCGGCTCCAGCAGAACCGGGGCCCCGGCCCGAAAGGCGTTCTGGAAGGCCCGCGCTGCCGCCACTCTGAAGGCGATGTCCGACGAGTCGACCTCGTGGAACGACCCGCCCAGCACCGTGCACTCGATCCCGACCACCGGGTATCCCGCCAGCGTGCCCGCCCCCATCGCCTCACGCACCCCCGCCTCGACGGCCGATCTGAACTCCGGCGGGATCTCATTCCCCTTGCTCTCGTCCTCGTACACCAGCGGCTTCTCGGTGCTGAGCGGCTTGAGCTGCAGGATCACGTGACCGTACTGACCCCGCCCACCGGTCTGCTTGACGAAGCGGTCCTCGCCGCGGCCCAGCCTGCTGATCGTCTCGCGGTACGCAACGCGCGGCCGGCCCACGTTGCCCTCGACACCGAACTCGCGCTTGAGACGGTCCACACAGACCTCCAGGTGCAGCTCGCCCATCCCGGCGATGAGCTGCTGCCCGGTCTCCCGGTCGGTGTCCAAGCGCAGCGTCGGGTCCTCCATTGCCAGCCGCTGCAGCGCCGCCCCCAACTTCTCCTCATCCGCCTGCGACCTCGGCTCGATCACCATGGAGATGACCGGCTCCGGGAAGGTGATCCGCTCCAGCACCACCGGCGCATTCAGCGCGCACAGCGTGTCGCCGGTCGTCGTCTGGTCCAGGCCCACCGCCGCCACGATGTCACCGGGGCCGATCTCCTCGATCTCCTCGCGCCGGTTCGCGTGCATGCGCAGCAGCCGGGTGATGCGCTGCTTCTTGCCGTTGTCCGCGTTCAGCACCCGGTCGCCGGCCTTCGCCGTGCCCGAGTAGCACCTGATGTACGTGATGTGGCCCACGAACGGATCCACCGCCACCTTGAAGGCGAAGGCGCAGAACGGCTCCTCCGGGTCCGGCCCCCGCTCCTCGCGCTCGTGGCTCTCCGGGTGCTCGCCCACCACCGCCGGCACATCCAGCGGCGACGGCAGGCAGCGCACGATGGCGTCCAGCAGCGGCTGAATGCCCTTGTTCTTGAAGGCCGAGCCGCACAGCACCGGGACCAGTTCGCAGGCGATCGTCGCCTCGCGAATCGTCGCCCACATCTCCTCCGGCGTCGGGTCCTCGCCGGCGAAGAACTTCGCCTCCAGGTCCGGGTTGATGTCGGCCAGGCTCACCACGAGATGCTCGCGGAAGGCGTCAACGAGATCGTGCGCCTTCGGCGGGATCTCCGTCCGCTGCGGCGGCTCGTCCTCATCGTCCGAGAAGATCCAGGCGCACTGCTCGACGAGGTCGATGACGCCCCGGTGCTTCTCCTCGTTGCCGATCGGGAGCTGCACCGCGACCGCCTCGGCGCCCACGCGCTTGCGCATCTCGTGCAGCACGTCGTGGAAGTCCGCGCCGATGCGGTCCATCTTGTTCACGAAGGCCAGGCGCGGGACGTTGTACTTGCTCGCCTGGCGCCAGACCGTCTCGGACTGCGGCTGCACTCCCCCGACCGCGCAGAAGATGATGACCACGCCATCGAGCACGCGCAGCGATCGCTCGACCTCGACCGTGAAGTCAACGTGCCCGGGCGTGTCGATGATGTTGATCCGATGGTCCCGCCAGATGCACGTCGTGGCCGCCGAGGTGATGGTGATGCCCCGCTCCATCTCCTGCGGCATCCAGTCCATCGTGGCGTCGCCGTCATGGACCTCCCCCATCCGATGCACCTTGCCCGTGTAGTACAGGATGCGCTCGGTGGTGGTGGTCTTCCCCGCGTCGATGTGCGCGGCGAAGCCGATGTTCCTGGTTGTCCGGAGCTCCTCTGCGGACGACACGCTTGTTCACCCGGGTGCCCGACGACAATCCATGTGGTCGGCATGATGGCGGTCTGGCGGCACGACAAGGCCGGGCCAAGCTGCGACCCGGCGCCTCCACTACCAGCGATAGTGCGCGTACGCCTTGTTGGCCTCGGCCATGCGGTGCATCTCCTCGCGCCTGCGCACCGAGGCCCCCTCCCGGTTGGACGCCTCCATGATCTCGCCCGCGAAGCGTTCGACCATGGTGCGCTCCGCGCGAGCGCGGGCGGCGGCGACTATCCAGCGGACGGCCAGCGTGAGTCCCCGCCGCGTCGCCACCTCCACCGGAACCTGGTACGTGGCCCCGCCCACCCGGCGCGGCCGCACCTCCAGCGTCGGCATGACGTTGCGCAGGGCGTTGCGCAGCACCACCAGCGGATTCTCCCCGCTGCTCTCGCCGGCGAGCTGCATGGCGCCGTAGAAGATCCTCTCAGCCGCGGTCCGGTTGCCGCCCTGCAGAATCTTGTTGATGAACTGAGTCACCAGCCGGCTGCCGAAGACCTCGTCCGGCTTGAGTTGCCGCTTCTGCGCGGGGCCCTTCCTGGGCAATCCGATGCACCTCTCTCACGGCCTGTGCGCCGCCCTCGTCACCGCGGCGGCCAACAGGGACTACTTCGGCCGCTTGGTCCCGTACTTGGAGCGCGACCGGCGGCGGTCCTCAACCCCGGACACGTCGAACGTGCCGCGCACGATGTGGTACTTCACGGAGTTGAGGTCCTTCACCCGGCCGCCCCTGACCAGCACGATGCTGTGAGGCGCCACGTTGTGCCCCTCACCCGGGATGTACGCCGTGACCTCCTGCCGGTTGAACAGGCGGACGCGGCACACCTTGCGCAGGGCCGAGTTCGGCTTCTTCGGGGTCTGCGCCCACACTCTGGTCACCACGCCGCGCCGCTGCGGCGCGCCGTCAACGCGCGTGGACCTGTGCCTGATGGCGTTCCAGCTGAACTTCAGCGCGGGCGCCCTGACCTTCTTCTCCTTCTTCCGCCGGCCCTTACGCACGAGCTGGTTGATTGTCGGCATCGTGTCTCCCCTTCGCTTCACTGCTTCGTCGCCGCGACCGCGCCGGGAACCCGAATGACAAGGACGCAAAATGCCCCTCGCACAGGAGGAGCCATCGAAGAGTCTCGCCGATTTCGGCGCCCGCTATGGTCGGCGGGCACCGTGGGTTCGGAGAAATCCTTGCTGTGGCGTGCGCCCCTTTGCCAGTTCGGCCGCTCACGAGTGCGTCGCAAGTCGGCCCCGAGTTTTGCCAGCCCCACCTGCCACGTCAAGCCGCCTCGGGCAGTTCGCAGCCGCGGTTCCCTGGCTACTCTGGTGCGACCCGCTTGCCCGTGCAGCGAGGAGTCATTATACCGGCGCCCCCAAGGCGAGTCAAGACGATTTCAGCCGATTCGCGATATTCCTCCGTCCCCGGGCCTCACGTGCAGTTCCGCAGCGTCAGAGGCCCAGGTCGCGATAGGTTCGCTCGTCTCCCAGGCCGGTGAAGAGGATAGAGACTACGCGTCTCGTTTCGTCAACTGAGTAGACGATCCGGCAGCGCCCGTGCCGTATCGGTAGTAGATGTTGCCCGACAGCTTGCGGATGCGCTTCGAGCAAGAGTATGGCGTCTCAGCCAGAATGGCCAAGCCCTGGCTGGCCTGCCTGAGTAGGGGTTGCTGCCCGCCGTGCTCGCGTCTGAGCGCCGCCAGGATGTCGGCCGGATCGGGTGTGATCTCGCAGCTCATCCGTCCTGTCGCGGCGGCCGGACGATATGCTCGCGGATCACCTGGTCCCAGTCGACGTCCTCGCCTGCCCGCGCACGCTCGTGGGCCTCTTGCGCGGCCCGCACGTGTCCCATGAACTCCTCCTCCCCAAGCGTCCCATCATCGCTCAGCATGTTCGAACTGGTGATGGGACGCTGCGGAAGTTCGCAGAAGAAGTCGGCCGCGATCTGCCCTCGTGGCGTGACCCCACCTCAGACGCCGGTCACGAAGGCCACGCGGTACTCGGTCGCCTCGAGATAGTGAAACTCAAGTTCCCTCTGATCACCCCTGCGCTAGGCTCCCACAGCGATCATCGCTATATCCGTACCGACTACTGCAAGACTTCAACCATGAGGCCCAGGACGCCTCGGACCAGGGCATCGTGACTGCGCAGACATCTGCCCCCCCCCTACTCCCCGCCCTCGCTCGCCTGCGCCTCGCGCTTGGCGGCCGCGGCCTCCACGTCGCCCAGCAGCCGCTCCATGCCCTCCGCCTCGCTCGAGCGCTTGGTCCCCCCGCGCGCCGCGATGTCCTCGAGCACGTCGCCCGAGAAGCCGACCTCGCGGTCGCGGTGCACCGGCATCCCCGAGCCGGCGGGGATCAGCCGGCCGATGATGACGTTCTCCTTGAGCCCGTACAGCGGATCGCGCTTGTTCTCGCACGCCGCCTCGGTCAGCACCCGCGTAGTGCGCTGGAAGGAGGCCGCCGACAGGAAGCTGTCGGTGGCCAGCGACGCCTGCGTGATGCCCAGCAGCACCGGCTCCGCCGTGGCCTCTGAGCCGCCCAGCTCGCGCACCCGCTCGTTCTCCTGCATGAAGTCGAAGCGATCGACCAGCTCCCCCGGCAGGAACTGCGTGTCGCCGTGGTCGATGACCTTGACCTTGAGCAACATGCGCCGGATGATGGTCTCGATGTGCTTGTCATTGATGGTGATGCCGTGCTGCTGGCGGTACACGCGCTGGATCTCGCGCAACAGGTAGTCCTGCACGCCCTGGCGGCCCTGCATGGCCAGCAGCTTCTCCGGATCGACCGGGCCGGTGGTCAGCGAGTCGCCCGCCCGCACCTCCGTGCCTTCCGACACCAGCAACTCACCGCGGTGCGGCACCAGATGCTCGGTTCGGATCTTGACGATCTCGATACCGTGCTTCTTCAGCCGCTCGCGCGTCTTCTTGAGCAGCTTCTCGCCCGCCTTGGCGATCGGCACCTCGGTCTCGCCCGGGGCGAAGATGTCCTCGGCCAGCCGCTCGCCACGGATGGCGTCGGTATCGGTGATCGGGTGCTCGGAGTAGATGACCACGGTACGCATGCCGCGCGCGCTGACCTCGGCGACCACGCCGTCCACGTCCGCGGTGATCGCCTGGCCCTTGGGCGTGCGCGCCTCGAACAGCTCCTCGACGCGCAGCAGCCCGCGCACCGAGGTCTCCAGCACCTTGAGCATGTCCTTGATGGCCTTGCGCCGCGCCCGGCCCCCGCCGGCCATGTCCAGCGACACGCGGCCCTGGTCGATGTCCTCCTGCAGGCTCCGCAGCGCCTGCTGCTTGCGCGTCTTTACGTCCGCGACGCCGGTGATATACTCGCCCGCCACCCCGCCGGTGTGGAAGGTGCGCATGGTGAGCTGCGTGCCCGGCTCACCGACCGACTGCGCGGCGATGATGCCCACCGCCGTGCCGACCTCCACCAGGCGCTGGGTCGCCGGATCGCGGCCGTAGCACAGCGCGCAGATTCCGCGCGTCAGCTCACAGGTCAGCGGCGAGCGCACGCGCACCTGCTTGACCCCCACTGCAACGACCTGCTCCGCCGCGAGCTCCTCGATCTCCGTGTTCGCCTCGACGATCACCTCACCGGTCGCCGGGTCGATGATGTCCTCGGCCGCCCAGCGCCCCACGATGCGGTCGTACAGCCCCTGGTAGGTCTCGTCGTCGGCCGGCAGCTCGATGGGCTCGCCGCAGTACTGGCACTTGCCCTCGCGGTGGTAGTCAACCAGGCCGCACGACGGGCAGTAGACGTCATTGATGTACATCGGCGTCACAGCGTGTCCGTCGGTGGTGCCGCAGTCGTGCGACTGGATCATCGCGTCCTGCGCAACGTCCACGAGGCGGCGGGTCAGGTACCCCGCGTCCGCCGTGCGCAACGCCGTGTCCGCCAGGCCCTTGCGCGCACCGTGCGTGGAGACGAAGTACTCCAGCAGGTTGAGGCCATCATGCAGGTTGTTCTTCACCGGCAGGTCCTCGATCAGCCGACCGAACGGATCGCTCATCAGGCCGCGCATGCCGGTGATCTGCGAGATATGCGTCATCGAGGCGCGCGCGCCGGAGTTGACCATCATCCACAGGGAGTTGAATGAGTCGATCGCCTCCAGGATGTTGTCCGAGATCTCCTGGCGCGCCTGTTCCCAGCGCGACAACACGCTGCGCTCGCGCTCGTCCTCCGCGATGACGCCCTCGCGCGCCGCGCGATTGATGCGCTCCACCTCGCGCTCGGCGCGGCTGATGATCCGGTCCTTGTCGGTCTCGATACTCGTGTCGGACAGGCAGATGCTCAGCCCCGACACCGTCACGAACTTGAAGCCGAGTTCCTTGATCTCGTCCACCAACTGCGCCGTCCGGTGCTGGCCGTAGCGCTGGTAGCAGTCGATGATGATCTTGCCGAGCTGCTCCCTCGCCACGTCCGCATTGTAGTACGGCATGTCGAAGGGCAAGTGGTGATTGAAGAGCACGCGGCCCACGGTCGTCAGGATCATCTCGCGCTTGACACTCACCGTCAGCTTCGTGCCGACCGGGCAGTGGCCCTCGAGGCACTGGAGGGCCGCCACGTGCTCCAGCGAGCCGCGCAGCGCCGCCTCGACATCGGGCGTGGTTTCCCCGGCCTGCGAGCCCTCCGTGACCGGCTCGGGGGCCACCACCTCGCCGCTCTCCACGCCCTTGACGAGGTCGTCGGTGACCTCGAAGCTGACCTGGCGCTCCCGAACCGGGTGTTCGTGCGTGACGTGCTCGGCCACGGTGCGCTCGAGCTCGATCTCGGCCCTCAGGTGCAGCTCAGCCGGCTTGCCCTTGCCGTCCTCGGCCTCAACGTTGATCCTGGGCAGGCGGACGCTGACGGACCCGTGCAGATCGATCTTGCGGCGCTCATAGGCACTGATCACGGCCTCGCCGGACTCGAAGTACTTGCGCTTCTCGACCGGCGGCGTCTCGCCGCTCTGCTGAGTCATGTAGTAGCAGCCCAGCACCACGTCGTAGACCGGGTGCGCGATCGGCTCACCGTTGGCGGGCTTGAACAGGTTCACGGACGCGATCATCAGCAGACGCGCTTCGGCCTGCGCGTGCGCCGACAGCGGCACGTGAACCGCCATCTGGTCACCGTCGAAGTCGGCGTTGAAGGCCTGGCAGACCAGCGGGTGAAGCTGGATCGCCTTGCCGTCGATCAGCACCGGCTCGAAGGCCTGGATGCCCAGCCGGTGCAGCGTCGGCGCGCGGTTGAGCAGCACCGCCTTGCCCTGGATGACCTCCTCCAGCGCGTCCCACACCACCGGGTCCACCCGGTCCACCATGCGCTTGGCCGTCTTGATGTTCGTGGTATGGCCCTTCGCCACCAGCTCGTGCATCACGAAGGGCTTGAAGAGCTCCAGCGCCATCTCCCGCGGCAGCCCGCACTGGTGCAGCAACAGCTCGGGGCCCACCACGATGACCGAGCGTCCCGAGTAGTCCACGCGCTTGCCCAGCAGGTTCTTGCGGAAGCGTCCCTCCTTGCCCTTGAGCATGTCGCTCAGCGACTTGAGCTGCCGTCGGTTGCTGCCCGTCACCGGCCGGCTGCGGCGGTTGTTGTCGATCAGCGCGTCCACGGCCTCCTGCAGCAGTCGCCGCTCGTGGTTCACGATCGACTCGGGAGCGTTGATCTCCATGATCCGGCGCAGGCGGTTGTTGCGGTTGATCACCCGCCGGTACAGGTCGTTAAGGTCGGAGGTGGCGAAGCGGCCGCCGTCGAGCTGCACCATCGGCCGCAGCTCGGCCGGCAGCACGGGCAGCACCGTCAGCACCATCCACTCCGGCCGGTTCTTGGAGTTGCGGAAGGCCTCGGCGACCTTGAGACGCTTGACCGCGCGCGCCCGCCGTGCCCCGCCGTGCTCGTCGATCTCCTTGCGCAACTCGCGGGTCAACTCGTCGAGGTCCACGCGTTCCAGCAACTGCCGGATCGCCTCGGCGCCCAGCCCGGCCCGGAAGGCGTTGCTGAAGTCCTCGCCGAGCTGCCGCTCCAGCACCGCCATCAGGTCCACCAGGTTCCGGTGGCTCAACTCGCTGATGAGCTGCTTGGGCACCAGGTCGAACAGCATCTCGGCGATCTCGTCAAGCTCGGCGATGCGCTTGCTCGCCGCGCTCTCCTCGTCGGCGATGCCCGCCGACAGCTCCTCCTCGCTGCTGATGCGCGGCGCGCGCAGAAGGTCCGTGTCGAGCAGGGCGTCCAGGTCCTCCTCGTCCGCCTCGGGTTCCTCCTCGTCCTCCGGCCCGCTGGCCAGGTGCTCCTCGTAGCTGGCACGGAACTGCTCGATGGCCTCCTCCTTGGCGGCGCGGATTTCCTCCTTCTCCCGCTCGATTGCCTCGAGGATGTCGGCGCGGCGCTTGTGCAGTCGCTCGGCATCGACGTCGGTGACGATGTAGGAGGCGAAATAGACGACCTCCTCGAGCGTCCGGCGCGACATGTCCAGCAGCAGGCTCAGCGGGCTGGGGACACCCTTGAGGTACCAACTGTGGCACACCGGCGCCGCGAGCTCGATATGGCCCATGCGCTCCCGCCGCACCTTCGACCGCGTGACCTCGACGCCGCAGCGGTCGCAGATGATGCCCTTGAACTTGACCTTCTTGTACTTGCCGCAGTGGCACTCCCAGTCGCGCACAGGGCCGAAGATCCGCTCGCAGAACAGGCCGTCGCGCTCCGGTCGATAGGTCCGGTAGTTGATGGTCTCCGGCTTCTTGACTTCACCACGCGACCACGACCGGATCTCCTCTGGGGAGGCCAGGCCGATGGTCACCGCCTCAAAGTTCGTAGTGGAGACGGGCAAGTTCGATCGCCTCCTGTATGCTTGTGCAGCCGCGGATGTTGCCACCCGCCGGCTCATCGCCGGTTGCGTCCCCGGCTCCCGGCGGCCGGCCTGTCAGCGCAGGTCGCCCGTGTCGGAGCTGATATCGATGAGGTTGCCGTCGCGGTCCTCGATGATCACGTCCAGCGCCAGCGCGCGCATCTCGTTGACCAGGATCTTGAAGGCCTCCGGGACGCCCGGCTCCTCCATGTTCTGGTCCTTCACGATCGCCTCGTAGGTCGCGACGCGACCCGCCACGTCGTCCGACTTGACGGTCAGCATCTCCTGCAGGCAGTTGGCCGCACCGTAGGCCTCCAGCGCCCAGACTTCCATCTCGCCGAAGCGCTGGCCGCCGAACTGCGCCTTGCCGCCCAGCGGCTGCTGCGTGATCAGCGAGTACGGGCCCGTCGAGCGCGCGTGGATCTTGTCCTCCACGAGCTGCAGGAGCTTGAGGATGTACATGTGGCCCACCAGCACCGGCTGGTTGAACGGCTCGCCGGTGCGGCCGTCGTAGAGCACGGTGCGGCCGGTGTCGCCGTCGATCTGGGCCTGCGCGTAGGCGTTGTCCCGCGCCGCCTCCACGATGAGCTCGTACGGCCGCCGGTCGCCGGCGCGGCTCCACGCGTGCGGGTTCACGCCCAGCCACTCAGCCAGCGGCTCGAGCGCGTCCTTCTCCACCTTGCTGAGCTGCTCGGCAAGCTGCTGCTCGAGCCCCTCGGGCGTGGGCGCGTCGAGCTGCAGGGCGTCCACGACTTCCCCGAAGTGGTTCAGCTCGCAGTCGGCATAGCCGCGCAGCCCCGCCACCTTGAGCCGCATCTCCAGAGCCCGCATACCCTCCATGATGCTCTCGGCCGTGATGCCCTCGAAGATCGGCGTCACGAACTCCAGATCGTACTCCTCGGAGATCAGGCCCAGGTGGGTCTCCAGGATCTGCCCGATGTTCATGCGCGACGGCACCGTGAGCGGGTTCAGGCAGATGTCCACCGGCCGGCCGTCGGCCGTGTACGGCATGTCCTCGACGGGCAGGATCTTGGCGATGACGCCCTTGTTGCCGTGGCGCCCGGTCAGCTTGTCGCCGACCATGATCTTGCGCCGTTGCGTCACGAACACGCGCACGAGCTGGTTCACGCCCGGCTTGAGTTCGTCGCCCGGCAGCTTCTTCAGCTTGCCGTCGCAGTGCGGGCACCGCTCGTGCTCGGGCTGCTTGCCGAAGTCGTGTATCATGCCGCAGGTGCCGCACTCGTACTTGTGTCGCGAGAATACCTTGGTGTCGATCACCACGCCCTTCTCGCCGTGCGGCACGCGCAGCGACACGTCCCGCATCTCCTCGGCCTTCTTGCCGAAGATCGCGATGACCAGCTTCTCCTCGGCCGTCAACTCAGACTTGCCCTTGGGCGCAACCTTGCCCACCAGGATGTCCTCGGCCCGCACCTCGGCGCCGATGCGCACGATGCCGTTGGCGTCGAGATCGGCCAGCGCGTCGTCGCCCACGTTGGGGATGTCGCGCGTGATCTCCTCGGGGCCGAGCTTGGTGTCGCGCGCCTCGCACTCGTACTTCTCGATGTGGACCGACGTGAGCTCATCGTCGTGCAGCAGACGCTCGCTGATGAGGATGGCGTCCTCGAAGTTGTAGCCCTCCCACGGCACGAAGGCCACCCGCAGATTCCGCCCCAGCGCCAGGCTGCCGTCGTGGGTCGAGGGTCCGTCGGCAAGCGGCTGCCCCACGCGCACTCGGTCGCCCGCGCGCACCAGGCGCCGCTGCGTCACGCACGTGCCCATGTTCGTGCGCACGAAGTTCTCCAGCGCGTACTCGCCCCGCGTGCCGTCCACGTACTCGACCACCACGCGCGCGGCGCTTGACTCAACCACGCGCCCGTCATTCTCCGCCAGCATCACCACCCCGGAGTCCTGGGCCGCGCGGCCCTCCAGTCCGGTACGCACCCACGGCCCCTCGGTCTTGATCAGCGGCACCGCCTGGCGCTGCATGTTCGAGCCCGCCAGGGCGCGCACTGCGTCGTCGTGCTCCAGGAACGGAATCAGGCCGGTGGAGACCGAGAACACCTGCGAGGCCGAATAGTCGATGAACTCGACCTCCTCGGCCTCGACCGTCTCGAAGCCGCCCCCGTCACGGCACTGCACGTGGCCCGTCAGTTTCCCGTCCGCGTCACGCTGCGCCGAGGCGGAGGCGATGAGGAGGCCCTCCTCCTCGTCCGCCGTCATGTAGACCACGTCGTCGGTGACCACGCCGTTCACCACCCGCCGATAGGGCGACTGGATGAAGCCATACTCGTTGAGCCGCGCATGCAGTGCCAGGTAGCCGGTCAGACCGACGAGCTGACCCTCCGGACTCTGCACCGGGCAGATGCGGCCGTAGTGCGAGTGATGCACGTCGCGGACCTCGAGCTTCGCGCTCTGCTTGGACAGACCCCCGGGGCCAAGCGCCGACACGCGGCGGGTGTGCGCCAACTCGGCCAGCGGGTTGACCTCGTCCATGAACTGCGAGAGCTGGCCCGACCCGAAGAAACTGTTGATCGCGGCGCTGATCGGCTTGGTCGAGATGACGTTCCCCGGGACCATCTCCTCGGGGTCCATCGACGTCATGCGCTCCTTGGCCACGCGCTCGGTGCGCATGAAGCCGGTGCGGAGCTGGCTCTGCAGCAGCTCGCCCACCGCGCGCACGCGCTTGTTCTGCAGGTGGTCGATATCATCGACCTCGCCCTCGCCCCGCGGCAGACCCAGCAGGTAGCGCACCATCGCCACCACGTCGGCACGGGTGAGCGTGCGGATCTCCGGGTCTGCGTTCACGCCCAGCTTCCGGTTGATCTTGTAGCGGCCCACGCGCGACAGGTCGTAGCGCTTGACGTCGAAGAAGTAGCTGTGCAGCAGCGACTCGGCGCTCTCCACCGTCGGTGGGTCGCCCGGCCGGATCTTGCGGTAGACCTCCAGCAGGCCCTGCTCCGCGCTGGCGCTCTCGTCATCCTCCAGTGTCGCCCGCAGCTCGAAGGGGGCGCGAATGACCGTGAGCTTCGCCACGCCGAGGCCGCGGAGCTTCTTGAGCGAATCGGCGTCGAGCGCCTCCCAGACCTCCACGATCACCTCGCCATCCTCGTCGGTCATGGTGCGGGTGGCGAAGAACTCGTCGTGCACCTCGATGCCCGGCAGCGCCTCCTGCTCGCGCTCCTCGATGTGCTTGAGCAGCTCCCTGACGTTGACGCTCTCCTTCGTGCCGAAGGCGTAGAGAATCTCCTCGTCGGTGCCGGTCGCCGGGATGCTGTCGTCGGACGTGGTCTCCAGCCACTGCAGCGCGCGCAGCAGCGCCGTCACCGGGAACTTGCGGGTCTGGCCCAGCTTGACGCTGATGACGCCGTTGGCGGCCGTGTCGATCTCCAGCCACGCCCCGTCACTGGGGATGACCTTGGCCGAGAACCGCACGCGGCCGGCCGAGTCGATGGTGTCGGAGAAGTATACACCGGGCGAGCGGGCGAGCTGGCTGATCACGACGCGCTTGGCGCCATTGATGATGAACTTGCCCCGGTCGGTCATGATGGGCAACTCGCCCAGGTAGACCTCGCTCTCGGTGATCTCCGGGATCTCCTTGTTGATCAGCCGCACCTTGACGTAAAGCGGCGCCTCGTACGTGGCATCCCGCTCGCGGCACTCCTGCATCGACCGCGACGGCTTACCGATCGTATACTCGAGGAACTCCAGCGCGATGTTGCCGGTGTAGTCCTCGATGGGGCTGAAGCTGTCGAAAAGCTCCCGCAAGCCATGTTCCCGGAACCACCGGTACGACTCGGTCTGAATGCTGATCAGGTCAGGCAACTCGGCCGGGTCGAACGACAGTGGCAGGGAGCTGGGAATCCGGGGCAGGTCCTGGGCCATACCCAAAGGCCTCCTCGCAGCCGCCAGAACGGGAGGGGCACCGTGCGTACACGCTCACAGCGGCGTGCGCACGGCACTGGCGCACTCCGCACTTAGTGAGGGAGGTTGGCGCGAACACACGATGCTATGGGATTAGCACCCGTAAGATGACAGCGGCGTCGATTGACGCAGGGCTCGGATGTTTCAGTTTACTCCAACTCCCCATCACTGTCAAGGCCTGATTCGACAATGTCAACCCAAAGTAGAAATGTCCGGTTCTGAGCAAGTTAGAAATGTCCGGTTGTAGGTGCCGTTGTCGTCATGGTCGTTGCCGTTGTGGTCGTTGCCCTGCGCCCCCCGAGGGGGGCGGCGCCCGGCTCAGGGCGTGATCGGCCCGTCGGGCATGCCCTGGTAGCCGCGCCGCCAGGGATGGTCGGCGGCGGGGATGACTACGGTCGGTTCGCGTCGGGCCTTATGCGTCGATCGGCTCCGCGGCGGCCTGGGGCTGCGGCGGCGGCAGCGCGGTCACGGTCAGGTAGCGATCGCGCAAGCGCACGTGCACCGAGCCGTCCAGGCGCCGCTCGACGATGACCTTGCCGCCGCGCAGGCCGGCCACCACGCTGTCTCGGGCGATCTGATAGTGGGTGCTATCGTAGCTGATGGTGTAGTCGTTGGTTACGGTGCGGGTCTCCTGGTGGCTGAGGATGGCGTCCAGGTCGAGCCCGTCGGGGGAGCGATGGGCGTCGTGCGTGCGTGCGGGTGGGCGCGCGAAGTCGTGGTTGTAGGCGGGCAGGAAGCGCTCCTCGAGGAAACGGTTGGCGCTGTCGATGTCGCTGATGCCCTGCAAGCGCAGCTCTTTGACCAGGCGGTCCTGGAGGGTGCCGAAGCTGCGCTCGACACGCCCCTTGGCCTGGGGCGAGTAGGCCGGGATGTATTCGATGCCCAACTCCCGCAGAGCCCGTCTCACCTGGGTTTCGGCCTGCACGCCCTGCAGTTGCTCCTCGATGGTGGCCGGGCGGTTGACCTGGTAGATGCTGTGGCGGTCGGCGTAGAGGCTGAGCGGACGGCCGAAGCTGGCGATGTAGTCGCGCAGCAGGGCCATGACCGCCTCGGAGGTCTCGGCGGGCGCGAAGCGGGCGAAGATCCGGCTGGTGGCGTCATCGACGGTGCTTATGAGCACCGGCGCCGGGGCGCGGCCCTCGAACCAGTCGTGGTGAGAGCCGTCGAGCTGGCCCATCTCGCCGAAGCAGTCCTTGCGCTCGCGCCGGGCCCGGTGGGTCATCTTGCGCGGCTTGGGCCGCCACAGCCCGTCCTCGCTCATCCACTTGCGCAGCGTCTCGGACGAGACGCGGAGGCTGTGACCTTCGGCGAGCTTCTCGGCGGCGAAGGTGGGGCCAAAGTCGTGATAGCGCTCGCGCACGATCGCGAGGACCTGCTCTCGGAACTCGGGCGGGAGGCGGCGGTTGGAGGGCTGGCCACGGGAGCGATGTACCAGCCCGGCATCGCCCTGGGCGCGGAAGCGCTGTAGCGAACGCCGGACCTGGCGCTCGGTGATGCCAAGTTGCTCAGCGGCCTGGCGCTGGGTGAGCCGACCGGCATCAAGGGCGCGAAGTGTGACCAGTCGATCACGCTCTTTGAGGCTCATTGTCAGTTCCATGCCTCCCATTTCCACGCGCCGCCGGGCATGCCCGACGCGGGAGGACATTTCTACTTTGCTCAAACCGGACATTATCACGTCGCCGCGACACGGCCTGCGAGCGCCTTGTCTTGGGCCGCTCAATGTGCTACAATATCACTCTAACTCGGGGCGGAGAGGTGGCCGAGCTGGCTGAAGGCGATCGCCTGCTAAGCGATTATGGGGGTACAAGCCTCCATCGCGGGTTCGAATCCCGCCCTCTCCGCCATACGGCGGTAACGAAGGCAACGAAGGTAACGGCGGCAACGACGGTGACGGCACCAGAACCGCCGCTGCTGTGCGCGCCCGTAGCTCAGTGGATAGAGCGCTGGCCTCCGGAGCCAGGTGTCGCGCGTTCGAATCGCGCCGGGCGTGCCATGACGATCCGCACCGCCGGCGAAGTCCGGCGAGTTGACATACGTGCAGGCGCCGCCCAGCGACGGTCGGCGCCGAGCGCACGACGCGCGCCGGTAGCTCAGGGGATAGAGCGCCGCCCTGCGGAGGCGGAGGTCCCGCGTTCAAATCGCGGCCGGCGTGCCACAGTCTTCTCGACGGCTCCGCGCGGCCCGCGGAGCCGTTCCAGCGATAGATGGAGACGCGGGCGGCTGACCGCCCGCCCACGCGCCCCCGTAGCTCAGGTGGATAGAGCAGCAACCTCCTAAGTTGAAGGTCGCCCGTTCGACTCGGGCCGGGGGCGCCAGCACCAGAGGTGGCGGGCCACGCGCCGTGCGACGGCGCCCTGCCCGATGACGATTCTCCGCCCGCGCGGCGGGACGCAGCCTGGGCGGTGAGGTGGCAGAGTCCGGTTGATCGCGCACGCCTCGAAAGCGTGTAGGCCCTCGCGGGTCTCGTGGGTTCGAATCCCACCCTCACCGCCATACGGCGGCGACGAAGGCAACGAAGGGAACGAAGGCAACGAAGGCAACGAAGGCAACGAAGGGAACGAAGGCAACGAAGGCAACGAAGGCAACGAAGGCAACGAAGGCAACGAAGGCAACGAAGGCAACGAAGGCAACGAAGGGAACGAAGGCAACGAAGGCAACGAAGGCAACGAAGGCAACGAAGGGAACGAAGGCAACGACGCCAACGGCTGGCAACGGCGCACGACAGCAGCCGAGCGCAACGGTTCATGGCGGGAGTCAGCCAGGACGGCGTGGCCCGGAAGCTGCGCGTTGAGTGCAGACGGCAGTGGACCTTGACAGCGTGGCAGTGAGAGCGCTTGGAGTCGACGCCCGTTGCCATCTGCTACCCGCAGATGCGGAGAGGTGACCGAGTGGACGAAGGTGCTCGCCTGGAGAGCGGGTAGGCCTTTGCGGGCCTCGTGGGTTCGAATCCCACCCTCTCCGCCAGACGGCGGAGAACGCCGGAGAACGGCGGAGCACGGCGGATAACGACGGAGAACGGCTGGCAACGACGGATAGCGGCAACGGACGACTGAGGCCGGCGAACGACAGCCGCCCACGCGCAACGCCAATGGTGGGCTGCTGCGGGGCTGAGCGTGACGTGGCCTTCTCACCAGGGGGATCTGATGCCTGAGTTCGAGAAGCTGGACGTGTGGCGGCGAGCACACGAGCTCTGTCTCGTGACGTATCGCCTGGCGCGTCAGCTCCCTTACGAGGAACGGTTCGGTCTGTCTGATCAGCTACGTCGTGCCGCCGTCTCCGTGCCTGTGAACATCGCCGAGGGACAGGGCCGCGGCACAGCGGGTGAATTCGTTGCCTTCCTCCGCATCGCCCGCGGGTCGCTGCAGGAAGTGCAGGCTCTCGCTATGATCGCCCGCGACTTGGGCTACATTGCTGCTGACGACACCATGGAGCTGCTGCGGCGCTCGGCCCAGGTCGGGCGCATGCTCATGGCGCTGCAGTCGCATCTCAACGAGGCCAGCTCACCATGAATCCGTCTGGC
>JALGUI010000067.1 GCA_029820915.1 Candidatus Zipacnadia bacterium
TCGTAAATGTCCGCGGTGTCGATGTGCCGGTAGCCCATGTTGAGCGCCGCGCGCACGGCGCGCAGGCCCTCACTGCCGTTGAGCCGCCACGTGCCCAGGCCGAGCGTCGGCACGGCGTTGCCCGACGGCAGACTGACCATCCTCTGCTGCACGCGTATCATCCTCTCGTGTCGCCGCGCCGCGGCGGAGTGCCGGAGAGGGTGGTTCACCGGCCGCCGCGCGACCGCCTGCCCGCGATTCCCACGTCCCGCTCGAGCCCGGCAGGCTTTCGGCGGGCCCGTGCCGAAGTATACCCGCGGCGCGCGTAGGTCCTCGTGCGCGCTGTCCCCAGGCATGACGGAGAGCGGAGCGAGAAGCGTTGGGAGCGGAGCGAGAAGCGTTGGACAGGACGGCACACGGCAAGGCGACCGGCGAGCGACCCGGCGCGGACGAGTGGGCGGAGCATCTCGGCTCGGTCGTGAGCGTGCGCGGCGGCGTCATCGATGCCCGCTTCCCGGGCCGGCCGCCGCCGGTGCGGCGCAAGCTGCTGGCCGGCGAGGACGGCCGGGTGGTCCTCGAGGCCTCGAGGTGGTCAGCCACATCGACGAGCGCACGGTGCGCGGCATCGCGGTCACGCCCACGCGCGGCCTCGCGCGCGGCACCGAGGTCGTGGACACCGGCGAGCAGATCCGCGTGCCGGTCGGCGAGCGCGTGCTGGGGCGGGTCTTCAACGTGCTGGGCGAGACCACGGACGGCGGCGAGCCCGTGGTGGGCGGGCAGTGGTGGCCGATCCACCGCGACCCGGTCCCGCTGCGCGAGCGCTCGACCGCGTCGGAGATCCTGGAGACCGGCGTCAAGGCGATCGACCTGCTCGCGCCCCTCGAGCGCGGTGGCAAGGCCGGGCTGTTCGGCGGCGCGGGCGTGGGCAAGACCGTGCTCATCATGGAGCTCATCAACAACATGCTCGAACAGCACCGCGGGGTGAGCATCTTCGCCGGGATCGGCGAGCGCACCCGCGAGGCCGAGGAGCTGTACCGAGAGCTGCAGGCCGCCGGCGTGATCGACAAGACCGTGCTGGTCTTCGGGCAGATGAACGAGGCGCCGGGCGCGCGTCAGCGCGTGGGGCACGCGGCGCTGTCGATGGCGGAGTACTTCCGCGACGAGGCGCACCAGGACGTGCTGCTGCTGATCGACAACATCTTCCGCTTCATCCAGGCCGGCCAGGAGGTCGCGGGCCTGATGGGCATGATCCCGTCGCGGGTGGGCTACCAGCCCACGCTCGCGACCGAGCTTGCCGAACTGGAGGAGCGGATCTGCAGCACCCGGGCGGGCGCCATCACCTCGATCCAGGCGGTCTACGTGCCGGCCGACGACTTCACCGACCCGGCGGCCGTCCACACCTTCGCACACCTGTCCACGACCATCGTGCTGTCACGGCGCCGGGCCGCCGAGGGCCTGTACCCTGCCATCGATCCGCTGCAGTCCACCTCGTCCATGCTCACGCCGCGCACCGCCGGCAAGCGTCACTACCGGCTCGCGCAGGACGTGCGGGCGACGCTCGCGCATTATGAGGAGCTCAAGGACATCATCGCCATGCTCGGGATCGACGAGCTGTCGCGCAGCGACCGCCGGACGATCTACCGTGCGCGGCGCCTCGAGCGCTTCCTGACGCAGCCGTTCTTCACCACTGAGCAGTTCACCGCCCATGAGGGCCGGCTGGTGACGCGCGACGAGACGCTGGAGGGCTGCGCGCGGATCCTGTCCGGCGAGTTCGACGAGTACCCGGAGAGCGCGTTCTACATGATCGGCGGCATTGACGAGGCGCCGGCATGAACCTGCGGGTCATCACGCCGTCCGAGGTGGTCGTGGACGAGCGCGTGCGGAAGGTCACGGTCACCGCGACCGATGGCTCGCGAACCTTCCTGCCGCGGCACATCGACTTCGTGACGACGCTGGTGCCCTCGGTGCTGTTCTACATGCGACCCGGAGATCGCCGGCGATCTGAGACCGCCGAGCGGCTCCCCGGCGAGGAGCACTTCGTGGCGGTGGATGATGGCATCCTGACCAAGGTCGGCGACGAGCTGCTCATCTCGACCGCGTACGCCGTGGCCGGCGACGAGCTGGGGTCGCTCCGGCGGCTGGTCGAGGAGGAGTTCCGGCAGCGCGGGGACCGTGAGCGCGTGGCGCGCTCGGCGCTCGCGCGGCTGGAGGCCAGCATCGTGCGCCGCTTCATGGAGCTGGGGGACTGACTCTCTCGTAGGATGGGCTTCCAGCCCGTCGGCCGTTGCGGCATGGAGCTGGGTGACTGAGCGATGGAGCGCGAGGACCAGCGCGACACCGAGCCAACGCAGGAGGAGCCTGGGCCACAGGCGCGCGAGGCCGCGCGACGGCGAGAGGAGCTCACCGAGCGCCTCGGGGCCGCCGAGCATCGCATGGTGCGCGCCCGCGAGCAGGCGCGTGAGAGCGTGTGGTTCGGCCTGGGCACCTTCGGGCTGGTCGGCTGGTCGGTCGCCATCCCGATGCTGCTGGGGCTGGCGCTCGGCATCTGGATCGACAGCCGATACCCGAGCAAGTTCTCGTGGACGCTGATGCTCCTGTTCGCCGGCATCATCACCGGGTGCCTCAACGCCTGGTACTGGCTCAGCCGCGAGCGCGAGCAGATCGACAGGGGGCGCGGCGACGATGACGCCGAGTGATCTGGGGCCGCTGGCCCTCGCGCTCGTCGCGGGGCTGGGCATCGGCGCCGCCTACTTCTGGGGCCTGTGGTGGACCGTACAGCGCCTGCCGCACAGCCGCCGGCCGGCCCTGCTGCTGCTCGCCAGCAGCTTCTTGCGCATTGCGCTGGCGGTCGGCCTGTTCTGGCTGGTGACGCAGGGCGACTGGCGGCGCCTCATCGCCTGCCTGCTGGGCTTCATCGTGGCGCGGCTGGTCATGACACGGGTCCACGGCCCCCGGGGCGGCGAGCGCGAACCCGAGCAGGATGGAGGTGGCGGCGAGTGGAGCTGACGCCCGACACCACCGTGTTCTACCAGTGGGGGCCGATCGCGCTCAACGCCACCATCGTGTTCTCGTGGGCGGTCATGCTCGTGCTCGTGGTCGGCTCGTGGCTGATCACGCGGCGGCTCACCTCGGACGTGGACATCAGCCCCGGACAGAACCTGCTGGAGGTCGTCGTAGGCGGCATTCGAGCCCAGATCCAGGAGATCGGCGCCGAGCGGCCGGAGCTGTACATGCCCTTCGTGGGCACGCTGTTTCTGTTCATCGTCACCGCGAACATCATGGACGTGATCCCCGGCTTCAGCGCCCCGACGGCGTCGCTGTCCACGACGGCGGCCCTGGCCCTGTGCGTGTTCGTCGCCGTGCCGGTCTACGGCATCGCCCAGCGCGGACCGGCGGGCTATCTGCGTCAGTACATCGAGCCGACGCCGCTGATGCTGCCCTTCCACCTGGTAGGGGAGGTCTCGCGCACGCTGGCGCTGGCGATCCGCCTGTTCGGGAACGTCATGAGCGGCTCGCTGATCGTGGCCATCCTGCTGCTCATCGTCCCGCTGTTCGTCCCCATCGCCATGCGCGCGCTCGGGCTGCTGACCGGGCTGGTGCAGGCGTACATCTTCGCGGTGCTGGCGATGGTCTACATCGCCTCGGCCACCCGCGTGAGCCGTGGGGCGCCGGGCGACGATGGCGCCGCCACTGGCGATGACGGTGGTGCCGCGACCAATGACGTAGCGACGAAGGAAGGTGCATGACGCATGACCGGACTTGAGCTGGTTGCCGTCGTCTCGATCATCGTGGGCGGAGCGACTATCATGATCGGGTCCATCGGGCCGGCCTTCGCGGAAGGTCGCGCGGTCGCCGAGGCCCTGTCCGCCATCGCGCAGCAGCCCGACGAGTCGGGCACGATCACCCGCACGCTCTTCGTCGGCCTGGCGATGATCGAGTCCACGGCCATCTACTGCTTCGTGGTGTCGATGATCGTTATCTTCGCCAACCCGTTCTGGAACTACTTCGTCGAACAGGCGGGCAACTAGAGCCATGCAGATCGACTGGTTCACACTGGTGGCGCAGATCGTCAACTTCCTGCTGCTCGTGTGGCTGCTGAAGCGCTTCCTCTACGGGCCGATCACGCGGGCCATGGAGGACCGCGAGCAGCGCATCGCCGAGCGCATGCGCGAGGCCCAGGAGCGGGAGCGGGAGGCCGAGGAAGAGGGGCTCCGCCACCGACAGGCCCTGCGCGAGCTGGAGGCGCGGCGCGACGAACTCATCGACCAGGCCAGCCAGGAGGCCGAAGGGGAGCGCGAGCGGCTCACCGACGACGCCCGCCGCGACGTGCAGGCCGTCGAGGAGCGCTGGCAGGAGGCGCTGCGCCACGAGCAGGATGCCTTCCTCAGCGAGCTGAGGCGCCGGCTGGGCGAGCAGCTCTGCCGGGTCTCACGCCAGGCGCTGCGCGATCTCGCGACCGCCGACCTGGAGACGCAGATCATCGCTGTGTTCATGGCGAGGATCGGGGACCTCGACGAGCGCCGGCGCGACGAGCTGCGAGAGGGGCTGCGCGACACCGACCATCCGCCGCGGGTGGTCACCGCCTTCGATACCTCCGCCGAACGCCGCGCGGAGCTGATGGCGGCGGTCCGCGAACTGCTGGGCACAGACGGCGCCGTGGAGTTCCGCCGGTCCGACGAGCTGCTGTGCGGCGTGGAGCTGCGCGTCGGCGGCCGCAAGCTCGGCTGGTCCATCGACAGCTACCTCGACGAGCTGGCGGAGAGCGTCGAGCGTACGCTGATGCAGGCGGGCGAGCGCGAGGAGGCCGAGGCCGCGGACGCCGGCAGGCCCGCCGCCGATGCCGGACGCCGGGACGGTCCGGACCATGAGTGAGCGGGAGCCGGCGCGGCAGGCCGACGGGGTGGCGCTGAGCGCCGTCCTCCAGGACGTCACGGATGCGTTCGGGCGGGGGCTGAGCGCGCGCGGGGAGCTGGCCATCGAGGAGGTCGGCGTCACCGCGCACGTCGGTCAGGGGATCGCGCGCGTGCGCGGCCTGCCGTCGGTGCGCTCCGAGGAGCTGGTGCGCTTCCCCGGTGGCCTGATGGGCATGGCCTTCACGCTCGAGGAGGACGAGGTGGGCGTCGTCCTGCTCGGCGGCGGCGAGCGCCTGAGTTCGGGTGACGAGGTGCGGCGCACCGGCCGGGTCACCGACGTGCCGGTGGGCAACGAGCTGCTCGGGCGCGTGGTGAACGCCCTGGGCGAGCCGCTCGACGGCAGGGGCCCACTGCGCACCTGGGTCAGGTGGCCGATCGAGCGCCCGGCGCCCCCCATCATGAGCCGGACCCCCGTGGTGCGGCCACTGCACACCGGCCTGAAGGCCGTGGACGCGCTCATCCCCGTCGGCCGCGGCCAGCGCGAGCTGATCGTCGGCGACCGCCAGACGGGCAAGACCGCGGTCGCCGTGGACACGATCATCAACCAGCGCGACACGAACGTGGTTTGCGTCTACTGCGCCATCGGCCAGCGCAGCGATGGCACGGCGAGGGTGATCGCCGAGCTGCGCGAGCAGGGAGCGCTCGACTACTGCGTCGTTGTGGTCGCCGCGGGCGAGGACCCGCCGGGGTTGCAGTACGTGGCGCCATACGCCGCGACGACCATCGGTGAGTTCTTCATGGAGCACGGCGGCGACGTAGTCGTCATCTACGACGACCTCACTACCCACGCCAAGGCCTACCGCGAGCTGTCGCTGCTGCTGCGCCGGCCGCCGGGGCGCGAGGCCTATCCGGGCGACATCTTCTTCATCCACTCGCGCATGCTCGAGCGCGCCACCCAGCTTCGCGGCGACCTCGGCGGCGGCTCGCTCACCGCGCTGCCCATCGTGGCGACCGAGGCCCAGAACATCGCCGCCTACATCCCGACCAACCTGATCTCGATCACCGACGGCCAGATCTACCTCAACCCCCGGCTGATGCAGAAGGGCATCCTGCCCGCGGTGGATGTCGGGGTGTCGGTGTCACGCGTCGGGGGCAAGGCTCAGCTCCCGGCCTTCCGCGCCGTGGCCGGCGACCTGCGGCTGCAGTACGCGCAGTTCGAGGAGCTCGAGTCCTTCGCCCGCTTCGGCACGCGCCTGGACGAGGAGACGCGGACCAAGCTCGAGCGTGGCCGGCGCGTGCGTGAGGCACTCCAGCAGCCCCAGTACGAGCCGATTCCGGTCGAGGAGCAGGTCGCGGTGCTGCTGGCCACCAGCCGCGGCGCCTTCGACGAGATCGAGCCCGATGAGGTGGCGCGCGCGGCCGGCCGGGTGCGCGAGGCGGTCACCTCCAGGCTCCCCGAGGTGTGCGAGCGCGTCCGCGAGGGCCGCGAGTTGAGCGACGAGGACCTGAGCGAGATGGAGCGCGTCACCCGCCAGGCCATCTATCTCGAGGCCGGGGAGCAGCGGTCGGGGGACGACGATGGAGACGGTTGAGGCGCTGCGGGGTCGCATCGACACCGCCGAGAGCCTGCACTCGGTGGTCACCACCATGAAGGCCCTCGCGGCCGTCAGCATCCAGCAGCTCGAGGGCGTGGTGCGCTCCATCAACGAGTACAACCGCACGGTCGAGTTGGGCCTGCGGGTGCTGCTGACCAAGCGGCCGGAGGGCGTCGAGCTGGTCGAGCCGGTGCTCAGCGACGCGCTCGGCGTCGTGGTCTTCGGCTCCGACCAGGGCATGTGCGGACAGTTCAACGAGGACATCGTCTCGCACGCCGTCGAGGACATGGCGCAGCTCGGCATTGAGGGCGGCAAGCGGGCCGTGCTGGCCGTCGGCGCCCGCACCGTGGCGCAGATCGAGGACGCCGGCCTCGCCCTCGACGACTTCCTGGGCACGCCCGCCTCGCCGGACAGCATCACGCCGGCGGTGCAGCACATCGCCATGCAGGTCGAGCGCTGGCGCACCGAGAGGCACTTCGACCGCGTGGTCCTCTACTACAACCGGCGGGACTCGAGCGGGACCTACCGCCCGACCACACAGCGGCTGCTGCCCATCGACCGCGAGTGGCTCGGGCGCATCGAGCGCAGGAGCTGGCCCACGCGTGTGCTGCCCACCTTCTCGATGCCCTGGCGGCCGCTGTTCGCGCGCCTCATGCAGCAGCACCTGCTGGTCACCATCTACCGCGCGGTGGTGCAGTCGATGATGAGCGAGCACACCGCGCGCATGGCGTCGATGCAGGCGGCGGAGAGCAACATCGAGGAGCGGCTCGACGAACTCCAGCTCGCCTTCCGCCAGACCCGCCAGTCGGCCATCACGTCGGAGCTGCTGGACATCGTCTCGGGCTTCGAGGCGGCGCGCACCTCGCGCGACCTGTGATCGTCCCCCACGCGTGTACGCTCCCAGAATGCATGTCGGGCTGGAAGCTGAGAGCGCGCAGGAGCGCGCTCTCACCTGCGTCTGATCCCGCCCGGCGGCGGGATCAGACGCAGGCCGACCTACGCGAGTAATCCGGGTTACACAGTCCCCGCGCGCTTCGCGCACAGCAGCATGGTCGGCGCCGAACTCGCCGGACTATCGGCGGCCAGGTAGGCGGTGAGCGCCAGCTCGTACGCCCGCCGGTCCCACTGCGATAGCGCGGCCCAGTCGCGGGACACCGGCGAGTGCTTGAAGTCCTCGCTCTCGGCGACGCGCGCGGCCATGAGCGGCGCCTGCTCGTCCCCGTTCCACATGACCGCCAGCCACGTGTTGGCCATGCGCATCATGTCCTCGTCGGTGAAGACCACGCCGCGGCGCGCGGCCTCGATGGCGAGGCTGACGTCGATGTGGCCGTGGCTGGTGTCCTCCCAGCCTGAGCCGCCCGGCTCGCCGAACTCCACCCAGTCCCAGTAGCGCCACCGCCAGGCGTCGTGCTCCTCGTCCAGCACGAGGAAGCTACGGAAGTAGCGCGTCATCTGCTCGGCGCGCTCGCCCATGAGCGGGTGCGCGCCCTCGACCTCGGCGAGCACCAGCCAGGCCCGCGCCAGCGCCCCGAACTGGTTGTGCGGCATGATGCGGTTCGGGAAGCGGTCGGTCACCTTGGGCTCGAAGCGGTACGCGCCCCCCAGCTCGCCCATGTCCAGCCAGTCGCGCTCGTTCTTCTCGAACACGTGGCGATTGATAAAGACCAGGAACTCGTCGGCGTCGGCGCCGAACTCGTCCTGCAGCTCAGGGCTCGTCTTCACCGCCTCGATGAACAGCGCGACCGCGTAGACAAACATGCCCTGGTGGACGGTGAACTCGATGGGCTCGGGCGCGACGGTGCGCACCATGAAGCGGTCGCCCTGGTGCGTCGCGCCGGTGATGGTGAATCTGAAGGGCACGATCTGCGTGACGGCCATGCCGTGCTCGTACGCGATGCCGTCGGCGATGACCTCTCGCGTGTCCCAGCCTACCACCCGGAACGCGTCCGCGCTCTCATGGAACTCAATGAGATACGTGTGCCCGGTGCACTGCTGGAACTCGCCGCTGCGCGTGTTCTTCTGGAAGGCCGGCTCGATGGCCGCGTCGGAGACGTTGTGCAGCCGCTCGGCCCAGGCCACGGCGGTCGAGTAGGTCTCGGTCTGCCAGCTCAGGTAGCCGTCACCATCGGGGTCCGATGCGTTGGCCATGATGCGCCTGAAGTGGTCGCGGATCTGCTCCAGCCAGTGCGTGTCGCCGGTGACCTCCCAGAGCATTGCGTAGTCGTGGATGATGGAGCCCTCACCCCAGCCCAGCGAGCCGGAGTCCGGCTTGTCCGAGTGGCCGATCCCCTCGTTGCGTTCGAGGTCATAGGCCTTGTACGCCTCGTTCAGCGCCGCCACGTCGAGCTGCGCCCACCCGGACACTGCGCTCATCAGGATGATGCCTCCCACCAGCATCTCACGCACGCGCAACCGCCTCCTCTCGCGCTGTCAGCGCAGGCAGATTGCCCATCGCGACCGTCCTCACCTGCCCCGACGGAGAGGTGCAGGGGGCGAGGCAGGGAACGTCAGGGCGAGGAGGGAGTGTCATGAGCGACCGGCAACGCTTCGTGTCGGGCCGTGACGACGGCCGGTTCGGGAGCACCGCGGGCTTCATCCATGCGTCGCTGAAGGCGCTCGACCAGCCGCTGGCGTTCGACCCGGAGATGCCTGCCGGGGACCTGCCGCGCTGGCGCGAGCAGGTGCGCGGGCGGCTGCGCGAGCTGTTGCGCTTCCCGGAGATCCCGCCGCAGCCCGAGCCGCGTATGCTCTGGAGCGAACCGCGGGACGGCTACGAGCTGCAGAAGTGGGAGGTCTACCCCGAGCCGCTGGCGGTGGTGCCCTTCCTGGTGCTGATCCCGGACGATATCCCGACGCCCGCGCCGGCGGTGCTGTGCTTCCCGGGCTCGAGCCGCACGAAGGAGGGCCTCGCGGGCGAGGTGGAGGAGTCCGACGACCGGCACTGGGAGCGGAACACGATGGCGCTGCGCTACGCCCGCGCGGGCATCGTGGCCATCGCCGCCGACAACCCCGGCGTCGGCGAGCTGCGCGGTAACGTCGAGCCGAACCGCGCGGTGCCGCCGATGAACCTGCTGTGGCTGGGGCGCAACTTCGAGGGCCTCACCACGCTGCACAAGCTGCCCATGCTGGAGTGGGCGCGCAGCCGGCCGTGGATCGACGCGGAGCGCATCGCGGTGAGCGGGCACTCGCTGGGCGCGAAGCCGGCGCTGAACATGACGGTGCTCGACGAGGGCATCCGTGCACTCGTCTACAACGACTTCGTGTGCGACTTCCGCGAGCGCACGATCGCGATGAATCTGGAGCTGATCGCACTCCACCAGTACATCCCGGACTTCTGCCGGTGGCTCGACTCGCCGGACCTGCTGGCGGCGGCCGCTCCGCGACACGTGCTGATCACGGAGGGTGGCCGCACCGTGCACATCGAGCGCATACGGCGCGCGTGGGAGATGCTCGGCGCCGCGGGCAACTTCGAGGTGCATTACTACCCGCGCTACGCCGATGCGGCCGAGCGCCTGCACGAGGACGAGCCGATGCCCGAGGGCCTGACGATGGAGGAGTACTTCGAGTACGCGAACATCGACGTGGCGCAACACGCCTTCAAGCACGAGGTCGCGGTTCCGTGGCTGGCACGGGTGCTCGAGGCCGGGACATGACGCTCACAGCAGCTCCGCCAGGTCGGCGATGAACACGTCGCGCACGCCGCCCGGGCAGGCGTTGAAGGTAACGTGGCGGAAGTCGCGGCTCCACGCCGGGTGCGGGTCCACGCGCAGCACCTTCTTGTCGCCATCGTAGTCGGGCTGCGTGCGGATGCGCGCCACGCGCGTCTCCTCGCCGGTCGCGAGGTCGAGCAGGCGGATCGGCGTGGTGCCGTCCTCCCAGGCGAGCGGGCCGTGGGCCGTGCGCGTAGACGTCCGTCACGACGTGGCGCCCGTTCGGGTGCAGCGACGGATGCCCGGAGCCCTCGAGGTCGGGGTGCATCGCCCGCAGATCGCTGCCGTCGTAGTTGGCCGACACGAGCCGCATGTTCTCGCCATCGAGCTTCAGGTTCACCATGACGCGCTCGCCATCGGGCGTCCAGTTCGGGTGGTGGCCGCCGCGCGCCCAGACCGCTCCGGGGATCGCGCAGTGGATCTCGGCGCCGTCCGGCCGCATAGTGATGACCGAGTTGCGGCGCGACACCCACGCGTCGTCGTCGTGTGGGCTCCAGCGCACCACGAACGCCAGCCGCGTGCCCTGCGGGTTCCACTTGACGTGGAAGCCGTAGAGGTCGCCGCCCGCGAGCTCGGCCGGGTCCAGGGCCGCCTCGAGGATCTGTGCGAAAGACGCGACCAGGGTGGTCTCGCCGGTCGCGATCTCGGTCACGTAGAGCCCGTCGTCGTCAACCGCACCGGGGTTGGCCGGGATGTGCTCGTCGGGCGCGATCACCCCGTAGCCATGCTGGGTGCGCCGCGTGCGCCGCAGGCACGGAGAGGCCAGCTTCGTCCCGTCGGGCGAGACCATGTACAGCTCGCCCTCGATCTCCCTGCGCTCACCGGAGAGCGGATCGAGGCGCACGCTGAAGGGCTCCCAGCGCTCGACGTGCATGTCGATGAAGAGCAGCTCGCGGTCGCTCGGGCCCCACTGCACCTGCGCCCCGAGCTGGGTGTCCCAGCCGTGCGTGACGGCCACGACCTCCGCCTCGCCCGTCTCGAGGTCGATGACCACCACCTCGGCCGCCTCGCCCGCGACGGGCATGCGGTCCTCGGCGGGCAGCCGGGTGAGCCCGACATAGCGGCCCGACGGGCTGATGGGCGAGGTGTCGAAGAAGCGATGAAAGCACCGGTCGATGCCCGCGGTAATGCGCCAGCGCGGGAAGTGCGCGTCCAGGTCCATGGCCATTGCGGTCTCCTCCCGTTGGCGTGGACCGACCTGCCCGTGCGCCCCCCTGGGTGGCCGGCACCGTCTGCGCCCCCGTGGCCCACAGCACACAACGCGAGGCGTGGCATCATGCCCGGTGCAAGCAGGCCCTTGCGGCCCGGTGCTCGAGCCAGGTTCTCCGCCCCCTGGGCATGAGCCATTTGCGGCCGGCGCCGGCCCAGCACAACGCTATCCTGCGGCTACTGCAGCGGGAACCAGTAGGTCGGCTTCATGAGCTCCTGTACGCTCAACCACTTGGCGTGGCCGTCCGCGAAGGCGTTGTTGAGCCCGCCGTTGTGGATGCCGGTCTCTTCGTGGTTGTACATTGTGCTCATCCTCGCCGAGGTAGTCTGCGGGAAGAAACGCCAGCACAGACCCATGGCCGAGGAGTCGGTGTAGCCGAGCACATTGCGCATCCACCAATACCCCAAGCTCCCCTCGGTGACGACGATGCGCTCAGCGGGCTGCTGGACCTCCTGCTCGGGAATGCCCTCATAGATCGTGCCGGTGCGCGGGGGCGAGATCTGCTGGCCGGGGAAGTAGCCGAACTGGATGTTGTAGGCGTACCCGGTGGGCCACGAGGGGTTGGACGGGCACCTGATAACCTGCTGGTTGTTGATGTATGGGGCGAGGAAGTATGCGTACCAGGTGCCCCAGGGGCTGAAGTTGGTCGAGTACGGGTAGAAGCCGTCGTAGTCGCTCTTGTACATCTCCACGGCCAGACCGATCTGCTTGGTGTTGCTCAGACAGGAGGTCGCCCGCGCCTTCTCGCGTGCCCTGGCGAATACCGGGAACAGTATCGCCGCCAGAATAGCGATGATGGCGATCACCACCAACAACTCAATCAACGTAAAGCCACGTCTCACCTGTGACACCTCCGTTTGCCGCGGGATAGAGCGATACGCACTTCACGGCTATCCCTCGGCTCATGCTGACACAACCGTTTCATCATACTAACGTACAGCGAAATGTCAACCCTCGTTTCCCCATGCCCCACAGGCCCTATGACAGACGCGCCATTGGTGCGCACCGCTACCCCCCCACCTCTCATTCGAGCGCGCCCAGCGCCACGATCGCGTCCTGCATCTCGCGGCGCAGGTCCAGCATGGCGTCGATGTCCTCGTCCGTGCGGCGGAAGCTCCCATCCGTCTCGCGCGTTGCCCCTACTCCAGCGCGCGATACCGCCTGAGCAGGCCCTGCAGCTCCGACAACACCTCGGCCGACACCTCGCCGTCGCGGCGATAGCGGTAGAGTATCCGACCGAAGTGATCGTTGAGCTGCTGCAGAGCACGCGGCGGCCCTCCCGGCGTCCAGCCGCCCACGACGATCTGGCGGATCGTGATGTCGGCG
>JALGUI010000774.1 GCA_029820915.1 Candidatus Zipacnadia bacterium
GACTACGAGTTCGCCGAGGTCTGCTACGCGCGCACCCAGGGCGAGTTGCGGCGGCCGTTCGCGGATGCGCTCGCCTACCTGGCCGGGAGCCGGGGCGAGGACATCCGCTCGTCGGCGCGCGACACCATGTGGATGCTCTTCCACGCCGGCGACTTCCCGGGGGCCGCGGACGTGAGCGCGGTGGGAGAGCGCCTCAGCTCCACCGACTTCTTCGGCCAGAAGGGCATCGCCATCCTGCGCGGCGGCGACGACATGGAGGCCCAGGCGGCGCTGGTGCGCTTCGGGCCGTCGCTCAACCACGGCCACCACGATGACCTCAACCTCAACTACTACGCGCTCGGGCGCGAGGTGACCTACGACCTCGGCTACGGCCTGGGCAGCACGCACACGCAGGTCGGCTGGGGCAAGCAGACCGCCAGCCACAACCTGGTGGTCGTGGACGAGCAGCGCCAGCACCTGCCCGGCAGCGGCAGCGGCGGCAGCCTGCTGTTGCTGGCCGAGCTGCCCGGCCTGCGCGTGGTCGAGGCCGAGGCGAGGGCCGCCTACCTCGCGCAGGGCGTCGATCAGTACCGCCGCCTGATCGCGCTGATCGGCGAGGGCCCCGACCGCTACCTCGTGGACGTCTTCCGCGTGCGGGGCGGCTCGCAGCACGACTACATGCTGCACGCGCCCAGCGACGAGGTCGCCATCCAGGGCGTCGAGCTGGGCGAGATCGAGCCGGGCTCGCTGGCCGGGCCTGAGTACGAGTGGGGCAGGCTGCAGGGCAACGACGGCGACATGGTCGGCTTCCCGAACAAGCCCTACTGGACGCCCCCGCCCGGCAACGGCTACGGCTTCCTGGTCGATGTCCGGCGTGGCGAGGCCGACGGCCCGTGGACCGCGACCTGGGAGATCGATCCCGCGCACGAGGCGCGACTGCGCGCCATCGGCCTGCCTGAGCCCGGCACGCAGCTCATCACCGCCTGGGCGCCGGGCATCTACCCGCGCCTGCCCAAGGCCGCCTACGTGTGCGCCCGCCGCACCGGCGAGGCCTTGGAGAGCACCTACGCCACGGTGCTCGAGCCGGTCGAGCGGGCGCGCTCGCAGTACGTGGTGCGGGCCATGGACATCCTGGCGAGCGCCAAGGTCACGGGCGGCTCGACCAAGTACATCGCGGGCATCGACGTCGCGCTCTTCAAGGCGGACGCAGCCGGCGACCGCATGACCTTCGCGGCGAGCGTGCCCGAGGACGGCGACTACGTGGTGACCGTGGGCCACTACCTGTCCCCCGGCTACGGCACCGCGCGGCTGCTCATCGACGGCGAGCCGATCGGCGAGCCGTTCAGCGGCACCGCGGGCAGCAGCGGCCCGGCGCGGCCGAGCGAGCTCAGCACGGTGCACCTCACGGCCGGCGAGCATGAGCTGACGCTCGAGCTGGTCGAGCCCAGCGGCGAGGGTGGCACGTACTGGATGGGGCTGACCTTCGTGGGCTTCCAGCCAGCCGATGAGGCGGCCGCCCAGGCCGGCGCCCCGCCGCGCATCGTGTCGGCCCGGCGCCTGACCCCCGACCGTGAAGGCGGCATCGGCGTGCTGGTGGCCGGCCGCGACGGCGTCGAGGACCGCGTGTTCTCGGCGCTCGACGCCGAGCCGCGCGACTACGGCGACGGCTTCGCCGCGGCGGCGCAACTCGCGCGTGTGCGCACGGACGCCGAGGGCGTCGTGCAGGCGAACCTGGTCGCGGGCACCGAACTGCGAACGCCGGGCCTGGGCCTGAGACTCTCCTCTGACGCCTGGCGCGCGACGGTCGTCGAGGTCGATGAGGCCGCACGCGAGGTGGTGCTGGAGCGCTGCCCGAGGGCGAGGCGTTGCGCGGCGCCGCGGTCTACTTCAGCAACCCCGGCTACTCGCGCAACACCGCCTACCACGTGGACACGATCACCCGCGATGGCGAGCGCTTCCGCCTGCGCGTGCGGGAGGCGACCTTCCTGCTCGGCAAGGCCGTCATCGACGGCCCGCCGGTGGACACCACCACGCTGGCCAGCATCGTGCCGCACGACTACGCGCGGACGATGGCGCCCGCGGGACAGGGAGTGGAGGCCGACTTCTTCGCCGGCAAGCTCCTTGCCGCCGCGGACGGCTCCGTCTCGACGACGGTGCGCGAGGTGACCTACGGGCAGCCGCAGACCATCCGGGTTGACTCGGCCGCAGGTTTCGCGGATGGCGACGAGTGCTACTACCACGACGTGCGGCCCGGCGACCAGGCGATCATCCACGCCCACGCAACCCTGACGCGCACCGGCGCCGGGCTCTACCAGCTCCAGGCGAACGCGCCCGTCACCATTGAGGCGCCCGGCGCCGTGAGTTGGCGCGTGGGCGAGGGCGAGTGGCAGGCGGCGGAGGGCGGGGCCATCCCGGCGGAGGC
>JALGUI010000068.1 GCA_029820915.1 Candidatus Zipacnadia bacterium
CCGACGCCGCGCGGTTCTCGTAGAGCCTGCCGCCGGTCAGCAGGTCGAGGTCGCCGTCGTTGTCCCAGTCGGCCCAGGCGCCTTGGTACGTCCTCTCGGCGCTGATGCCCGCCTGCGCCGTAACGTCAACGAACCGCCGGCCGCCCTCGTTGCGGTACAGCACGCTGTGGTCGCCGTCGTAGACGGTGGTGAAGTACAGGTCGAGGTCGCCGTCGTTGTCGAAGTCGGCCAGCGCCGGGCTCGCGTACGACTCCTGCCAGTGCAGCCCCGCGGTCGCGCTCATATCCTCGAAGTGGAAGTCCGGCGGACCGGCGTTGCGCATGAACATGGGCCGGTCCTGGTAGTCGGGCGGGTGGCTGAAGTTGCCGACGAACAGGTCGATGTGCCCATCATCGTCGAGGTCGCCCCACGCCGAGCCGATTGTGTGCCCGCTGACCGGGTAGCGAAGCCCACCGGTGTAGTCAATGACCTCCTTGGCCACGCCCGCGACGCCGCGCTCGCCGGCGGCCTCGGACATCGGTACCTCGCCGGTGTTCACCCACAGATAGTTCGGCTGCAGCCGGTAGTTCGAGACGTACACGTCCGCGTCGCCATCCTCGTCGAAGTCGGCGGCCGTCACGCCGCGCGCCGAGCGCCTGTCCGCCTCCCCGCTGCGCCACGCCTCGCGGAACCGCCCGTCGCCCTCGTTGACGAGGATCGCGTCCGGGTAGACGGCCTCCGTCCAGGTCTCGTAACCGCCCACGTACAGGTCCAGGAGCCCATCGCCCGTCAGGTCCACCCACGCCACGCCCCGCGACTGCACCACGGGCACCTCCGGCAGGCCCTCGGAGACCGCGAACGTGCCGTCGCCGTTGTTGAGCAGCAGCGCGAAGCTGCCCCCGAAGGTGAACAGATCGAGGTCGCCATCGTTGTCGCAGTCGCCCCACGTGCCGGATGAAGAGGTCGATCCTTCGGGCAGCGCGCCCGTGGCGGCCTCGAACCGCTCGCCGCCGACGTTGCGGAAGAGCGTGCCACCGATGAGCACATCCACCCATCCGTCGCCATCGTAGTCGGCCCATGCCGCCGCGCCACCTCCCGACAGCCCGACCTGATCGGTCACGTCCACGAACCACGGCTCATCCGCCGACGTCGCCCGCAGGCTCAGGGCAAACAGCGAAACGATCGCGATCCAGCGCATGGCTTCCCTCCGCTCTGTCGCCATCCAGGTACGACGACGCGGCGAGCTCATCGCCCGCCGCCGTCTCTCACTCGCCCGGCCTATGGCATTCGGGCCTGGTGCAGCTCGTAGAACGTGTCGCTCACCTTGCGCACGTAGCGCTGGGTCTCGGTGATGTTCGGCACCCGATGCCCCGCCCGCGCCACCGCGTTGGGGCCCGCGTTGTAGCACGCGAGCGCCAGGATCACCCGCTCTCGAGGCGGTCGGTCCCGATAGGTAGCGAGCTGCTCGGCCAGGTAGTGCACACCGCCGTCGATGTTCTGCTGCACATTCCACGCGTTCACGCCCAGGTAGCGCGCGGTGCCGGGCATGAGCTGCATGAGCCCGATCGCGCCGGCATGCGACCGGCAGTTCGGGTCGAACCACGACTCCCACTTGATGACCGCGAAGATGAGCTTGTGGTTGACATCGTACTGCTGGGCGTATTGCAGCACCCACTTGACGATGTTCGCGGCCTGCTCGTCGGTCAGCTTCGAGTTGTGCTCCAGCGCCCAGGCCTTCCACACCTCGATGGCGTCCAGCCGGCAGATGGGGGCGGCGGCCGCCTGCGGGAAGTGCTCGGCCTCAGACGGCACACCGGACTGCTCCTCCTGCCCCGCGTCCGGCTCCCCGCCCGCGGCCTCTTCGCGCGGCGGCAGGTCCCACTCGAGCACCCAGGCCTCAACCACCAGCCTGCGGGATGACGTTGCCCCGCGCGCCACCGCCGCGATCACGGCCACGCGGTCACCCACCCGCAGTCGGTCCACGTCGTCATTCGCGTGCAGGGCCACGTTCGAACCGTCGTCCAGCGTCATCATGAGCGTTCGGGGCAGCCCGCCCGACACGCCCGCCGCCGAGGACGCCATGCCGCTGATGTCACCCACCAGCTCGATACTCTGCGCGCCCGCACGCCCCAGCGCCAGCGACAGCCCGCGGTGCGACAGCACCTCCACCGGCGCGAGCCGCTCGCGCACATCAAGATAGACGGCGCATTCCTCGGCGGGCTCCGCGCCACCGGCCTGGAGCCCGCAGGGCGCCAGGACCGCGATCATCAGCCCTGCCAATGGCACGCGCATGAAGTCTGCCTCACGTCCCCCATGCCGTCTGTGCGGCCTGGTCGAACTGCTCGCAGGTCCCCTGTCCAAAGAGGACGAGCACCACGCGCCGCAGGTTCGCGCGCCCGCCGGCGAACTCCGTGACGGCCGCCACCATCAGCCCCGCGCATTCCGCGATGGCGAAGCCCCCCACGCCGGTCCCGAACGCCGGCAGCGCCAGCGACCGCATCCCCAGACGGTCCGCCAACTCCAGGCAGCTCGCCGTGGTCCCGGAGATCAGCTCCGCGCTCGTCTTCAGGTCCTGGCCCATCACCGCGCCATGAATGACGTGTCGGTGGGCCAGTGCCCCCGCGCCGGTCTCGACCGCCGAGCCCACCGCGATCGGGCCCTTCGCGACCGCCTCGCGCTCGATCTCCTCGCCGCCCTTGCGCTTGATGGCCCCGGCGACCCCCGAGCCCATCCACAGGTCGGTGTTCGCGGCGTTGGTGATCGCCTCGACGTCCGCCTCCGTGATGTCGCCCTCGACCACCTCGACCCTCAGGCCCTCCACGTCGTAGACTCCCACGGCCTGATCACCTCGGAGGACCCCACAAATGACAGCGGCCGCGCACCAGGCCTGCGCGGCCAACGCATCTCCGCGTGCGGCCCGCGTCTGGAGCAGGCCGGCGGCAGTTGTATGATTGCTGGTACGCCCACGGGGAGTCGAACCCCGGCCACCGGGCTGAGAACCCGGTATCCTGACCACTAGACCATGGGCGCACCCTCGCACAGCGAGAGTGATTATAGCGAACCGGCCGCCCACCTGTCAACCCTGGGTTCGGCGCTCTGCGAGGCTCTGCGCAAGCCCCAGCAGGCGGGCACCATTATCGTGGTAGACCGCGCGCTTCTGCTCGTCCGTGAGGTCCGCTTCCTCAAACATCCCCAGGACGAAGGCCGGATCGATCAGGTCCATGTCCGAGCCAAACACTATCTGCGCGGTGCCGATCCGCTCCACCGTATAGGCCACCTTGCCGCGGCTGGCGTGGCTGCAGCAGAAGTCCAGGTAGATGTTCGGATGCGCGGCGGCGAGGTCCACCGCCGCCGGGTAGTTCGTTGCGAAGGCATGCGCGATGATGATGTTGAGGTCCGGGTAGCTCCGCGCCCACGTCGCCAGGTCCTCGGCCGCGCCCGGGTGGATCTTCACCAGGCTCGTGCGCCGCGCGATCTCCGCCATCAGGTCGTACATCCGCGGGTCCGAGCTCGACACGCCCGAGTAGCCGCAATGGATCTTGACGCCCACCCCGAACTCCTCGGCCAGGTAGGTGTCCATCTCCTCGCACGACTCCGCGAGCCAGTTCGCGTTGCAGTACACGTACATCAGGAGCGGCTCGTGCTCGCGAGCCGCCTCCGCCATCTCCTCGTTTCCGGCGCGCATATCGTAGGTCAGCGCCTGCGTCGAGGACGCGGCCACGTGCTCGATGTCGTAGCGCTCGCACAGGTGCACCAGGCTCTCGGCCGTCCCGCAGTTGGGGATGGCGAAGGCCCAGTAGCCCAGGTGCCCGTGCATGTCGATCTTCTTCATCTACGCTCCCTCCCCGACGAACGCGAGCGCGTTGTCGCGCAGGTAGCGACGGCGCTGCTCGTCGCTGATCTCGGCATGCTCGGCCATCAGCAGCGGCGACTCGAACGAGCGCATCGGCGAGTCGGAGCCGAAGATCGCCCGGTGATCGCCGCTGAACTGCACGATCGCCTCGATGGCGAACGGGCTGTCCATCATGTGCCCGTCCGAGTACACGCTCGGGAACTCCTCGAGCACCGCCAGAATCTCGCCCAGGCTCCCGTAGCTCCCGCCGATCAGCAGCACGCGCAGGTCGAGGTCGGTGAGCAGCTCGGCGATGCGCGTGGGCTGCCCGGACGGCCCGGCCGGGATGATGACCCGCGCGCCCAACTCCGCGAGCGTCTCACAGATCTTGCGGAACGGCAGCGCATCGACCGACCAGCCCTGCACGTCGGGAAAGAAGCGGAACACGCGGAAGCCCTGCTCGAAGCGGCGGCGCGCCTCCTCGCGGCAGTCGAAGAAGCGCCGCGGGTCGAGCACCGCGACCGGCGCAAGCACCCCGTGTTCCGCGCAGGCGCGCAGCGTCTCGTCGTTGCCCTCCGGGCCCGCGTACTGCACGGCGCGCAGCGAGTGCGTGTACGCCCGCTCGACGCCGTGCCGGTCGAGGACCTGCAGCAGCTCGTCCAGCCCCCAGTCGGTCGGGCGGTTGCGGTCCCAGCCGAAGCTGGTGACCATGTCAATAATTCCCGCCAAGGCTCATCACTCTCCGTGGTCCGCGCCGTGAGGCGCCGGGGACGGTTCGCCACGAGGCAGCACGTCGGGGTACGGTCGTGGGTCAGCCCTGCGCGGCAAGCCCCGCGGCGGCCTCCGCGACCGCTTCACCCATCTCGGCGGTCGATGCGGCGCCGCCCATGTCGGGAGTCCGCACTCGTCCCTCCGCCACCACCTTGCGCACCCCGGCCTCCACCGCCCGAGCGGCCGCCTCTTCGCCCAGGTCCTCCAGCATCATCGCCAGCGTCAGCAGCGCCGCCGTCGGGTTCGCTATGCCCTGCCCGGCGATGTCCGGGGCCGAACCGTGGCACGGCTCGAACATCGACGGCCAGTGGCCGTCGGTCAGGTTCGCGGACGGCGCGAAGCCGAGCCCCCCGAGCAGCGACGCCGACAGGTCGGTCAGTATGTCACCGAACAGGTTCGGCGCCACAACGACGTCCAGCGTCTCCGGCCGCGCCACGAAGCGCATCGCGAGCGCGTCCACGTTCTGCCACTCCGCCTTCACGTCCCGGTGCCCCCTGGCGACCTCGTCAAAGACGTCGTTCCACAAGGTCATGCCGTGGCCCATCGCGTTGGCCTTCGTCGCGCTGGTGACCTGCCCGAGCCGCCCGCGCTCCTCGGCCAGGCGGAAGGCCCGCTCCATGATCCGCCGGCAGCCCGCTTCACTGTAGACGCCCGTCTGCACCGCGAGTTCGCGCGACCGCCCGAAGACGGCCCGCAGCCCGGCGATTTCAGCCACCTCCGGCGCGTCCGCCGGATAGCGCCCGCCGAGCCCGAGGTACATCCCCTCGGTCGCCTCGCGCACGACCACGAAGTCGATCTCCGAGGCGTCCGGCCGCGCCAGCGGGTAAGGCGCGCCGGCGAGGGGCTTCACCGGTCGCACGTTCGCGAACTGGTCGAAGCCGAACCTGATCGCCAGCACGACGCCGCGCAGCGCGACCTCCTCGGGAACCACCGACGGCATCCCGACCGCGCCCAGGTAGATCGCGTCGAAGCGCGACAGCAGCTCGATCGCGTCGCCGGGCATCATGTGCCCGTGGCTCTCGTAGTAGCCGCAGCCCCACGGGAAGCGCTCGACGCCGCACCCGAACCCGAGAACGTCCGCGACGACATCGAGCACTCGCAGCGCCTCGCCCACGACCTCCGGCCCGATGCCGTCGCCACCGATGGCGGCTATCCTGTAGCGTGCCATGGCCGTCACCTACCAGTTGTCCGGAATCTGGTAGTTCGGGGCCTCCTCGGTGATCGTGATATCGTGCGGATGGCTCTCGTGCATGCCCGCCGCGGTCACCCGGATGAACCGCGACTTCGCCTTGAGGTCCGCGATGCCCGCAACGCCGCAGTAGCCCATCCCCGACTGCAGGCCACCGATGAGCTGGCGCACGACGCCCGACAGCGGGCCCTTGTAGGGCACGCGCCCCTCAAGCCCCTCGGGAACCAGTTCCTCCTCGGTCATCACATGTACCTGCCCGTAGCGGTCTCTCACCGACGCGCGATCCGTCATCGCGGCGATAGAGCCCATCCCGCGGTACTCCTTGTAGGTCCGACCGCGGAACAGGACGGTCTCGCCGGGGCTCTCCTCGGTGCCGGCGAGCAGCGACCCGATCATGACGCAGTCGGCGCCCGCCGCGATTGCCTTCGTGATGTCGCCCGAGTAGCGGATGCCGCCGTCGGCGATCGTCGTGGCGCCCAGCTCGGACGCGGCCTGCGAGCAGTCGTGGATGGCCGTGACTTGAGGCACCCCGGCGCCGGCCACGATGCGCGTCGTGCAGATCGAGCCCGGACCGATGCCGACCTTGATCCCGTCCGCACCGGCCGCCACCAGAGCCTGCACGCCCTCGGCCGTCCCCACGTTCCCGGCCACGACCTGGAGTTCGGGGAACTCGTCCTTGAGCATGGCTACGGTGTCGATCACGCCGATCGAGTGACCATGTGCTGAGTCCACCACGATCAGGTCCACGCCGCGCTCGATGAGCAGCCCCGCCCGCGTTCGCGTCTCCTCGCCCACCCCCACCGCCGCGGCCACCCGCAGGCGCCCGTGCTCGTCCTTGCACGCGTCCGGGAACTGGGCCACCTTCTCGATGTCCTTGATCGTGATCAGCCCGCGCAGGTAGCCCTCCTCGTCCACCACCGGCAGCTTCTCGATCCGGTGCTCGTGCAGGATCGCCTTGGCCTCGTCCAGCGTCGTGCCCTCGCGCGTGGTGATCAGCCCGTCGCTGGTCATCGCCTCGGCGACCTTCTTGTCCAACTCCGTCTCGAAGCGCAGGTCCCGGTTCGTCAGGATCCCGAGGAGCTTCGCGTCCGGGTCGGTGATCGGCAGCCCCGAGATGTGGTAATGGGCCATGATCGCCAGCGCCTCGCGCACGGTCTGATCGGGGCCCAGGGTCACCGGATCGATGATCATGCCGCTCTCCGAACGCTTGACCCGGTCAACTTCGGTCGCCTGCGCCTCGGGCTCCATGTTCCGATGGATGACCCCGATGCCGCCCTCACGCGCCATCGCAATCGCCAGCCGCGACTCGGTGACGCGGTCCATCGCCGCGCTCACGATCGGCGTGTTGAGCTGAATGGATGGCGTGATGAACGTGCTGACCGAGACGTCGTACTTCTCCGTCTCGGCCTTCGCGGGCACCAGCAGCACGTCGTCGAAGGAGAGACCTTCCTTCTCAAAGCGCCCCTCCATCCCGTCACCTCCGCACCGGCTGCACAGCGGGCCGTGTACCCCCGCCGATATTGTCTCCTACGATACCCGGCTCGCGGCACCACTAAACGCGAGCCCTACTCGATCTCCAGATTCGCCCAGATCTGCTCCTCATACTTCGCCGGGGCGTTGAGGAACTCGAACTTCGCCGGCTCCGCCGCGCACGCCGCATACATCGGCGTGTCCCACACCAGGCCCAGCTCGGGCACCTCGCGCACCTCGGCGTGCCGGATCGCCGGCACGCCACGCGCGTAGCTCTTGTTGGGGCCCCAGTTCAGCGCGCCACTGCTGTCCGTGAGGTACCAGGCGAAGCCCCTGGCCTCCTCAGTTGACCCGTAGAACGAACTGAAGCGGTTGCTCACCCAGTTGCTCATCAGCAGCGGTCGGTCCAGCGTGTTGATCGTCACGTGCCCGTAGCCCGGCGGCATCACGATCTTCTGCCCCACCCGCACCCGCGCCACGATGATGTCCTCGACCACGACGGTGTCCGGCCCCGCGGCGTAGTCGTCCACCTTCTGCATGACGTAGAGGGCCTCGCCATGGAGCACCTCGTAGACCTCCGGGAAGGCTACGTGACTGCCCGGGATCTCCGGGTGGTAGTGGCCCGAGGTCTTCATGTACTCCGGCCCCAGCATCACGCTGCGGAACGCGCTGATGTCGTAGCGCAGGCCGTGCGCCTCGCCCAGCGCAGCATCCTCCGGCATCCCGCAGTTGCGGTACATCCAGTAGATGACGTCCGGCCCATCTGCGGCCGGGTCCATGAGCACCGGCCGCAGCGCGTCGAGCTCTCGCGTACTGTACTCGGGCCGGCGCATCCCCCGGCCAAACGACACGCCGCACGTCCCCTCGTCGAACTTCAGCGGATACCCCGCAAGGTCGGTCAGATCGGCCATGCCTCGACTCCTCCTGATGTCCGTACCGCCCGCGCCTGCTACGGCGCCGAGCGCGCGCCCTGCTCGCTCATGGCCAGCGCCGCCGCGCCGATCACGCCTGCGTCGTAGCCCAGCGCCGCGGCCACAATGGGTGTGTCGGTCGCGGGTCCGAAGATGTGGCTGCGATACGATGCGCGCACAGGCCGCAGCCAGGCCTCCCCCAGCTCGGCGACGCCGCCGCCGATCACCACCCGCTCGGGGTCGAGCAGGTGCACGGCGTTGGCGACCGCGATGCCCAGCCACCAGGCGGCCTCATCGATCGCGCGCCGAGCGACCACATCGCCCTGCAGCGCCGCCCGGCCCACGTCCCACCCGCTCAGCTCGGCCCGGGTGATCTGCCGGAGAGCGCTCCTGTCATCACCGGCGTCGAGCAGTCCACCCGCACGTCTCGCGATGGCGGTCCCCGAACTCAGCGCCTGTGCGCAGCCGCGCTTGCCGCACTCGCACCGCGGGCCGCCCGGCACCACCACGAAGTGCCCTATCTCGCCCGCGCTGCTCGTCGCGCCGGTGTGCAGCCGCCCGCCAAGCAGCACCGCGCCGCCGATGCCCGTACCCACGTTCACGTAGAGCATCGACGCCGCGCCTTGCCCGGCGCCGAACATCGCCTCGGCCAGACCGCCCGCGTCGGCGTCGTTGGCCAGGAACGCCGGCAGGCCCAGTCGCTGCGCGACGATCTCCCCCAGCGCGAGCCCCTCCCAGCCCGAGGACAGGAATGACGCCCGTACCCGCCCGGCCTTCAAGTCCACCGGCCCACCGAAGCCGATGCCGACCGCGGCGGGTCGCGTCCCGTGCTCGGCGATCGTGCCCTCCGCGAGGGAGACGAGCGGGTCGAGCGCCGCGCGCGCCTGCGGCGGCGTGTCGGCTCTGGCGAGCGCGAGCAGGTGACCATCGCGGGAGACGATGGCCGCGCTCAGGCGGCTGTTTCCGACGTCGAGGCCGAGAAATGGCGTGTCCACAGCGGCTCTCAGTGTGGCGCCGTGACGGCAAAGCACAACGGTGAAGCCGGCCGGCTCCACCGTGATAGTTCGCCCCGACGCCGGGGCATACCTCTGTTCGCTGCGCAGGTCAGCGCGCCGCCAGCACGGCGCGATCGCCGTGCCTGAAGTCCTCCCCCGCGAGCGGCGTCGCATGCACGACGGTCAGATGAACCGTCTGCACCTGCAACACGCCGACAAGCTCGCCACGCTCCGCCTCGCGGTAGACAAGCAGCGCGTCGCCCGTCCTCAGCCCCGGCTTCTCCGGCGCGTCGAGCACTACCCGCCCGTCCGGGAGCGTCGCGACAACGAGCCCCCCGGCCGGATCGAAGTCGGTAAGTGACCGGACGACGTCGGCCGCCGCCTCCGACAGCGCTCGGTCCACGAGCTGGCCGAGGGACATGACCTCGCCCGGCTCCGCCCGCGCCGATGCTACGCCACGCGCCGATGCCAGCCGGTTCCCGCCGAGCGTCTCCACCAGTTCGGCCACAAGCGTGACCTGCGCCGCCCGCCGCCGCGGATTCACCTCGCATACCCGCACCAGGCCCGTGACCGCCAGCGGCACCCGCATCCGCTCCCCCAGCATCTGCAGGTGCCCCACACCGAACGGGGGCGCCAGCGCCTCCTCGGCACAGGCCGCCATGACGACCCGGCGGTCCACCACGGTCCACCAACTCCCATTGGCGGCCCTCGGCCAGCGCGGCGAAGACAGCGTCCGCGGCGCGCCGCCCGACGAGTCGCCCCTGCCACGTCGCCGGCTGAGTGAAGTCGAAGACGGCCGCGCGCGGTGTCGGCAGCACCGGCGGGTCGGCCGAGCAGTGGCCGGCGAACAGGGCCGGCAGCATCAGTGCGACCACGTGCTGCAGCGCCGACCCCGTCAGCTTCCGGCGTCGGGGTCGGCCCTGTCCTGGTCGGCGTGTTGGCTTGAGCATGGCGAGCGTCGGCACGTCATTCCTCCAGGGGCTCGACGATGAGCACGCCGTCCGCCTCGCGCAC
>JALGUI010000775.1 GCA_029820915.1 Candidatus Zipacnadia bacterium
TCGCCGGGAAGAGGAGTGACGAGCAATGAGAGCCCTCAACGTGGTCATCGCGGTGATCTTCGCCGCCGGCTTCGCCCTCGCGGCGGGCACGACGACCGGCGAACTCACCAGCGCCAACGCGCAGCGCGAGGAGACCTCGTTCGGCGACCTGACCGCCGACGCCGTCGTGGCCGCCGCCGGCACGACCATCGGGCTGGTGCCCGCGGTGTCCTTCAAGAGCGGGACCATCCCCGCCGGCGAGGTGACCGCCGACGCGGTGCGTGAGCTGCTGACGCAGCCCGCCGAGACCTGGGCGGTGGTCTCCGTGACCGGCGTGCAGCTTCGCGAGACGCTGGAGCGCAGCCTGTCACGCGCGCCCCAGCCCAACGCGGGCTTCCTGCAGGTGTCGGGCGTGACGCTCACCTACGACCGGAACGAGCCGCGCAACTCGCGGATCGTGTCGCTGGCCGTGAGCGGCGAGGAGGTGCGGCCCGACGGGCGCTACGAGGTCGCCATGCCGCTGTCGCTGGCCAAGGGCGGCTCCGGCTACTTCACCATCTTCGGCGAGCAGGACATCACGCGCAGCGGCTCGGACGAGATGCTGGACGTGATCGTTGACTTCGTCGCGGCCCAGGGAGAGGTCAGCCACACGGGCCAGGGTCGCATCACCGTGGCGGGCTGATCTCGCACGCGAGCCGCGGAGTGCCTTCGGGGCCGGGCGCACGCCCGGCCCCGCGCTGTGTACCGGTGCCACGGCGGTTCGTACCGTGGGCCGTTGCCGCTGTTTGCCGTGGCCTGCAGCTTGCGCCCTACAGCTTGCCCACCCCGATGGACCGGCACCCGGCGTTCGCGAAGGTCACGCCCCGCGCGTCGCGGTGCCACGTGGGCGGCGTTGTCAAATGCCCACTCTTCTGCGCCCGCGGGCGCAGGAGGTGCTCACGTTAGTGAGCGCCGACGGCGCTGCGGGGCGGACGCAGGCCGAGCGGAGCGAGGCCGCAGGTCGCACCGCCACCGGCGAGGCGCGTGCAGGTCCGTCCGGAGGACGGGACGGAGCGCGCGAGCCGGCCGCGGATGCCAGGCGCCGGCCGGCCGCTCTCCGTCGGAGGTCGCTGCCCTGATTGCCGTGCGGCGGCTAAGCGCGGGACCGTGAGCGCAGCGCGTGCGCCGAAGGCGCGCCGCGGCGCCACGGTACCGTGCGAGCCGTTGCCGTTGCCCCCGCGCGCCACCTGCCGTTAGCTCTCCCGCTTCCTTCCGACGCCATGGAGAGTTCTTTGCGGGAGGGGGTTCGGGGAGGGCGGCTTCTTTCAAGAAAGAGCCCTCCCCGCGCCGTCGGCGTCGCCGTGGCCCTGGCTTCCGCGGGGCGGGGAGGATTCACGTCCCGCCACGGGGCACCTGTCGGGTGACGGAGAGGAAGTATCGACGGCTGTGGGGGAGGTGCCGCACATGCGCGCTGACCGCTGTGTGCTGATTGCCGCCATCGTCCTCGCCACCGTGCGCTTCGCGGCCGCGGACTCGCAGGACGGTCGGCCCAACGTGCTCCTCGACGTGCATGGCTACAACCACGGCGGCTGCGTCCAGGTCCCGCTGTGGCCGCTGACCGACTGGCTGGGCGCGCGCGTCGAGGACGGTGGCGACTGGGCGGTCATCCGCCTGGGCGAGAAGGTCGTCTACCTGCAGTTGCCGCGCCAGGCGTGGACAGGCGAGACGCCCGTGGTACCGCTGCGCGTCGTCGCCGAGGGCCTCGGCGCCGAGGTCCGCTACCGGGGGCCGGAGACCGATGCGGCCGCCACGGTCGGCCACGTCCCAGTGGTTGAGATCTCGATCGAGGGAATCTCGATCGAGGGACGCCGCGGGCTCGTGCTCGTCCACGCGGCAGCGCCGCCGCTGGTGACCGAGATCCTCGCCGTCGTTCGCGACGAGGGCTACGGCCTCGACTGGCTCCTGCGCGTGAGCGCCGTGGCCGGCGACTACGCCAAGACCCACGAACCGCAGTGGCGCGAGGGCTTCGGCTTCAGCCAGCACTGGATCACCGGCGTGCTCCTGCGACGGCACGACGAGTGGCTGTACCTGCTGCGCTCGAGCAAGGTGTCGCACACCCAG
>JALGUI010000776.1 GCA_029820915.1 Candidatus Zipacnadia bacterium
GCCGACAGGGCCAACACCATCAGGATCAGCCACACTCCCGCAATCATCTTCACCGCGCCTGACACCTCCCGTGGTGCACAACACTATCCATGCCGAGAATCCGCCGCCCTCAGTTGCTGGTGCCTCGTTGCGCAATTAGGCGTACGATCGGCGGGATGCCTGACCTCACCCCCCGGCCCCCTCTCCGTTCCGGAGAGGGGGAGAACACGCGAAAATGCGCAAGTAGACTGCCCGTCAGCCCGGAGACTAAGTATCCTAATCCCCCCTCCGGAACGGAGGGGGTGCCGGTCCCGCCCCTGGGCGGGACCGGCGGGGGAGGTCCGCACGACGGTACGCGAACTACCGCCACCAAGCACTAGTGACGCTGCAGCCCGCGTGGCATCTGCGCGAACCCGTAATTGTGGCGAAATGCTGTACAGCGACAGCCCGCAGAGGAGTCCGCGCCGGGTCGTCGAACCTCACCGGCAGCGCGCTACAACGATCGCCCGGGAGGCCACTACCCATGCGCACGCTGCGCCCCTCTGACATCTCGGTTCTCGAGTTGGAGATTATCCTCGAGCCACAACGCGCCCGCACGCCGCTGAAGTTTGGCGGCGTGGTCGTCGAGAGCGTCCCATTCTGCAGAATCCGCGCCAAGGTGGAGAACGGCCGGCACGAGATCGCCGAGGGCTGGGGCGGCATCTTCGTGATGGACCAGTGGGGCTGGCCCGACGCGGCGGTCAGCCACGAGGACAAGCAGCGCGTGATGCAGCACACGATTGACGGCTACGTGCATCTGGTGACCGCGCACCTCGGGCCCTTCCACCCGATCGAGCTGTTCATGGCGCTCGAGGACGACCTCGCGCGCATCAGTCGCGAGGCGTGCCGAGCCGAGGGCGTGGCGGTGGAGCAGCCCTTCCTGAACGCATTGGTCTGCGCGTCGCCGATCGATGCCGCGCTTCACGACGCCTTCGGCAACGTCAACGGCATCGACAGCTACGCGGGCTACGGGCCCGACTTCATGGACGACCTCAGCACCTGGCTGGGGCCCGAGTTCGCGGGCGAGTACCCGGAGCAGTACATCCGCGACGAGTACCTGCCGAAGGTCCCGGTCTTCCACCTCGTGGGCGGGCTCGACAAGCTCACCCGCGATGAGCTCGATGACTCCGACCCCGACGACGGCCTCCCCAACTGCCTGGCCGACTGGGTCGCCTACGAGGGCATGTACTGCCTGAAGGTCAAGCTGCGCGGTAACGACCTCGACTGGGACATCGAGCGCACGCTCGCGGTCCACGACATCGGCCTCGAGGAGCTTGGTCGGCTGGGCATCGACGACATGCACCTCACCGCCGACACCAACGAGATGTGCGACAGCCCGGACTACATCGTCGAGATGCTGCACCGCATCCGCGAGCGTTCCCCCGAGTGCTTCGAGCGCATCCTCTACATCGAGCAGCCCACCGGCCGCGACCTCGACGTGCACGATCATGACATGAGCGCCATCGCCGCGCTCAAGCCCGTCATCGCCGACGAGAGCCTGACCACGGTGGAGAGCTTCGACCGCGCGGTGGAGCTGGGCTGGTCGGGGGTGGCCCTCAAGACCTGCAAGGGCCACTCGTCCGACATGCTCTTCGCGGCCAAGGCCGGCAAGCTGGGCGTCCCCTACGCGGTGCAGGACCTGACCAACCCGTCGCTGGCGCTGATCCACTCGGTGGGCCTGGGCGCGCGGCTGTTCACCATCATGGGGGTCGAGGCGAACTCCCGCCAGTTCTTCCCCGCGTCCACCACCGAGGCCGAGAAGCGCGTGCACGAGGGAATCTTCGCCCTCGCCCTCGTGCGTGGTGAGGCCGACACGTCGAGCCTGCGAGGGACGGGGCTGGGCTACCAGATGGACCGGATCCTGGGGTAGTCGCCGGGGCTACGAGCCCAGCAGCCGGTGCCTGGGCCAGGCGACGCACTCGCGCAGCGTGTACTTGACGTGGCGCCAGAGGGTCAGCTCGGTCGGGCTGTTGGGCGCCGCCGCCATCTGCGCGTCCATCCCCAGGTCGCGCGCGATGCGCCGTGAGCGGAAGACGTGGAACGGGCAGGTCACCACGATCGCGGTCCGCCACCCGCGCTCGGCCATGATCTCGCGCGAGTACGCCAGGTTCTGCACGGTGTCGCGACTGCGGCTCTCCAGCGCGATGACCTTGGGCGGAACCCCGCGGTCCAGCAGGTAGTCGCGCGCCACCTCCGCGGCCGGCGACAGCTCCGTCACGATGATGTGCTCGGCAAACCCCTGCCGGTGGAGCGTCAGCGCGTAGTCCAGCCGCGGGCGATAGCACCTTCCCGGCCCGCCGTCGCGCACCCCCGCCCCAAGCACGATGATGCAGTCGGCGGGCCCCGTGGGCTGCAGGCCGTCAACGCGGCGGATCATCACGTAGAGGACGATGACCGCCGCCGCGGCCGCGGCGAGCGCGATGAGCAAGGCGCGCCGCACCAGTGGCCGAGACAGTGCAACGATCACGCGCGTCACATCTCCCCGTACTGCAGCGCCGACTCGAGGTACTGCAGGCAGTTGTCGCGGCAGCGGTCGCTCATCCACGTCAGCGGCCGGGCGCTGGGGTAGAGCATCACGCCGGTCTTGCCGCCGTCGTAGATGGCCCGCCGCACCTGCTCGTCGATCTCCCGGCGCGAGCAGAACTCGAGGTGCCGGAACTCGATGTTGCCCATCAGCACCATGCGGCGGCGGCAGCGGCGCTTGGCGTCGGCGAAGTCCACATCGCCATCGGACGGGGGCTCGACCGGGTCGGTCATGTCCGCGCCCATGTCCATCATCAGCTCCAGCACGTCGTCAACCTTGCCGTGGCAGTGGATGTGTACCAGCGCCCCGTAGCTCTTCGCCAACTCGATCAGCCGCCCGTCATAGCGCACCACGAGCTGCTCGTAGAACTCGCGTGACATCATCGGCGGCGTCGCCTGCTCCGAGCCGCCCATCCAGATACACTCGATGGCGCCGGCCTTGAGCAGGTGCTCGAGCCGCACGTAGATGCGCTCGAAGACCGTCCCGATCATGCGCTCGATGAGCGGCCGGTTGGAGGCCGTCCACTCCAGGAACAGGTCGAAGGGCATGATGTGCGA
>JALGUI010000777.1 GCA_029820915.1 Candidatus Zipacnadia bacterium
ACGCACGCCTTCAGCCAGAGCCCCGTCTGCACGCCGAGCCGGGCGGGGTTCCTCACCGGCATGTACCCGACCACCGTGCATGGGCGCCAGAACGGCCAGGCGGCGCCGCCCGATGGGGAGCTGCTGGTCACGCGCATGTTGGCCGACGCTGGCTGGGACTGTGGGCTGGCAGGCAAGCTCCACCTCGCGGTCTGCCACAATCACGTGGAGCCGCGCACCGACGACGGCTACCGCGTCTTCCACTGGAGCCACCACCCGCAGCCCGACTGGCCAGAGAACGCCTACATCCAGTGGCTCGAGGCGCAGGGGCAGAGCTGGGACGACCTGTACCGGTTCCCCCGTGGCGCCTACTCCGGCCCCGGCGTGCCCGCGCAGTACCATCAGACGAAGTGGTGCGCCGACATGGCGCTGGAGTTCATCGACGAGCAGCGCGACGGGCCGTGGCTCATGAGCGTCAACCCCTTCGACCCACACCTCGCCTTCGACCCGCCGGTGGAGTATCTCGAGCGCTACGACCCCGACGAGATGCCGCCGCCGAGCTACCGCCCCGGCGAGCTGGACAACAAGCCGCGCTTCCAGCAGACCGACCACCACGGGGCTCACGGCGGGCGCGCGAAGTCCTGTGCCGAGGCGACCGACCGGCAGCTCCGCGAGATCAAGGCCGCCTACTATGCGATGATCGAGCAGATCGACGACCACGTCGGCCGGCTGCTTGATTACCTTGATGAGACCGGCCTTCGCGACGACACGGTGATCATCTTCCACTCGGACCACGGCGAGCTGCTCGGCGACCATGGGATGCTGCAGAAGGGCCCGCACTTCTATGACTGCTCGGTGCGCGTGCCGCTGATCGTCTCTTGGCCCGGCCACGTCGAGCAGGACCTGATCAGCGACGCCCTCGTGCAGCTCATCGACCTCGCGCCGACAGTGCTCGACCTGTGCGGGCGACCCATCCCCGAGCGCATGCAGGGGCAGTCGCTGGGGCCGGTACTGCGTGGCGAGGCGGACCCGCACGAGCACCGGGACGCGGTCTACTGCGACTACCTCAACGCCATGCCGTGCCGCAGGCCGCCGGCGTATGGCGCCATGCTGCGCGACCGCACGCGCAAGGTATGCGTGTACTTCGGCGACGCGCTCGGCGAGGGCGAGCTGTACGACCTGGACGCCGACCCGGCCGAACACGTGAACCTGTGGCACGATCCTGAGCGCGCTGAGGAGCGCCGCGCGATGACCCTCCGTTGCTTTGAGCGCAGCGTCTTCACCATGGACCCGTGGCCCGCACGCGTGGGGTGGTTCTGAACACCGACCCCGGCCTGCCGGGCCATCACCTCGCTCCATCGATCTCTCTACCCCCGGGAACCTGCGCGCCCTCTTCGCGTGTCGAATCCAGAGAATCTCCCAACGCTTCGTGCGCTCGCGACCACTATGAAGGTGACGCGCGTCAGGCGATCGCCCGCACCACCGCAGTGACGACGGTTCGGATGGGACTGACTGCCCATGATACTGAGTCTTCTGAGCGCCGGGGCGCCGGCCGCCGAGCAGCCGCCCGACCTGGGTGAGAGGATGCGCAGGCGCGACCGGAGTGCCTGGGACCGGCTCGTGGCCGATGAGCACGCGCGGCTGTTCAACCTGCACCTGCGCCTCACCGACGACCGCGAGGCCGCGGCGGACCTCACCCAGGACACCTTCGTTGAGGCCTGGGGGAGCGCCGGCGGCTACTCCGGCGAGGGCTCGCCGCGCGCGTGGCTCTACGGCGTGGCGCTCAACGTGAGCCGGGGCTGGCTGCGCCGCCAGGGCCGCCGAGCCGGAGGATGAGATCGACGATGGGCTGCCCGACCCCGAGCCCAGCGCCGAGGAGCTGGCGATCCTGCGCGAGCGCACCGAGCTGATCCTTGACGCGGTGCGCAGGCTCCCCGAGGTCTACCGCCGCACGGTGGCGCTGCGCCACTTCGCGGGGCTGTCGGCGGTCGAGATCGCCGAGGGCGAGGGCGTGGAGGCCGGGACGGTCCGCTGGCGTCTGCACGAAGCGAACAAGCGACTCTGGGCGATATTGCAGCCCGGATTGGGAGAGGAGACCGGCGATGGATCAGGACAGGACGGAGAACTTCGCATCGCCCCTTGACGAGGTGCTGGAGGGCATCCCCCAGGAGGACCCGCCGGAG
>JALGUI010000778.1 GCA_029820915.1 Candidatus Zipacnadia bacterium
AGGTCATCGCCGTGCGCGCGCCGGGCGCCGACGGGCAGCTCTACGACTGGCTGGTGGCGAACCTGCCGCCCAGCGTGACCCCCGCGCCCAGGCCGCCGACCAGCGACCTGTCCATCCCGCGCGCCGAGACCTGGTCGTGGCCGGCGTTCAGGCGCACGGTCCGGCGCCACGCCGCCGCGGATCAGCTTCCCGACACCTCGCCCTACTACTACCTGGCATGGAGCGACCACGTTGGGGGCACCTTCGCCTCCCCTGCAGTGCTGGACGGCAGAGTCTACGTTGCCACCGACTCCAAGGGCCTGCGCATGCTGAACGTTGACAACGGGAACGAGCTTGGCAGTTACTCCGTGGGCAACTCGTGGTGGACCTCGCCGGCGGTGGCCGGGGACCTCGTCTACACGATCTCAGCCGAGGGGGAGGTCATCGCCCTCGATCGCATCGACCTGAGCGAGACCTGGCGGCGCGACCTCCACGGCCTGGTCACATCATCGCCGGTGGTGAGCGACGGCGCCCTCTACGTGGGCTCACGCAATGGGGCGGTCTACGCCCTCGACGCAGCCACCGGCGAGGTGCTGTGGGAGTTCCAGACCGGCGGCGACATCAGCAGCTCCCCGGCCGTCGCCGACGGCCTGGTCATCATCGGCTCGGGCGACCGCAACCTGTACGCCCTCCGTTCCGGGAGCGGCCAGCAACGATGGGCCCTGGAGACCCAGGGGGCCATCGACTCCTCTCCCACCGTCGCGGGCGGCGACGTGTTCGTGGGGTCGTTCGACGGATGTGTCTACTCGGTCGGCCTCGCCGATGGTGAGCTCAACTGGCGCTGCCGGCGCAGCGGCTGGGTGCACTCGTCGCCGGCCGTGGACGACGAGACCGTGTTCGTTGGGACCGTGGACCTCCGGCGCGACGAGGCGCCGACCTTCGACTGGATCGATCGCGGCACCGGGGAGGTCAGAGGCAGCTTCCGGATGCCGCAGGCCGTTTACTCGTCACCGACCATCTGGGCCGACCAGGTTCTCGTCGGCTGCCGGGACGGCCAGCTCTATGCCTTCGACCGGCAGATGAGACAGACGCAGCCCCTGTGGACCTACCCGACCGGCGGCTACGTGCACGCCTCGCCGGTGGTCGTCGGCGACACCGTCTTCATCGCGTCCTTCGACGGCTACCTGTACGCCCTGCGCCAGTCCAAGCCCATCCGGGTGTGGCAGGATGATGACGTCGTCCCGCGCTGGTTCATGGCCGCGCTGGTCAGGGAGCTGCATGAGCAGACCGGGGCGCTGATCGCCCAGGCGGGCGCCGGGGAGCCGGGCGTCGAGCTCGCGCTGGCCAGGTTCGAGCCGCTCCTGCAGCAGATCAAGTCACAGGTCGCGGCCGGCGGCGAGGGCCCTGAGGTGCTGCCGCGGGACGTCCCGCCAGATCATCCCGGCGCCTCCTTCATCGAGTACGTGCTCACCGCCGGACTGCTCCTCGGCTACCCGGACGCCACCTTCAAGCCCGACCGGCCGACCACCCGCTATGAGTTCGCCATGGCCCTATCGAAGACCGTCGAGCTGGCGAGCCAGTCGGAGGACGTCTGGCGCACGCTGCAGCAGCGCAGGCTGATCGGCGTGCAGGTGGAGGTGCGCATAGAGCGCATGCCGGGGAGGCCGCCCATGACCCTTGAGGATGTCCCGTTCGACCACTGGGCGCACGGGGCGCTGGAGAAGCAGGCCGCCCGGGGCATCCTGCTCGTGGACGAGGAGGGGGATCTCCGGGGCGACAGGCGCGTCACGCTCAAGTACGCGGCCGATCAGTGGGAGCTCGCTCTGACCCGCCCGCGCTAGAACTTCACGAACTCCTTGCGCGGCGAGCCGCACACCGGGCACTTCTCGGGGGCCTCGCCCTCGAGCGTGTACCCGCAGTGGCCGCACACGTGGATGGCGTCGAAGGTCGCGTCGCCCCCGGCGTCCACCGCCGTCCCGGCGCGCTGGTAGAGCTCGTGGTGGGTCTTCTCGGCCTGGATGGCGTAGTTGAAGCTCCCGTACGCCTCGTCCTCCGCCTGCTCGTCGGCCACTGCCAGGTAGGCGGGGTACATCTCGGTGATCTCGAAGTTCTCGCCCTCAGCGGCCGCGGCC
>JALGUI010000779.1:0-1797 GCA_029820915.1 Candidatus Zipacnadia bacterium
TCACAGCGCCCCCGGTCGGTGCCGTTGCCTTCTGTAGGACAGGCTTCCAGCCTGTCTGCCGTTCGCCGTTCGCACCGCGAGGGCGACGGCGCCGCCACCAACGGCATTGACAGGCAGGAATTCCTGTCCCACGAACGGCGCGGCAGTTGCGGAGAGACCCGCCGTTCCAGCTCGCCGCTACAGACGCAGCAGACTATTCCACGACGAGCCCGCACTCCGCGCAGATCGCCGCGAGGCGCGCGATGTGCTCCGGAGACTGGCGCTGCGCGTCAGGCATCGGGTGCGGGCGGCCCAGCCACGAGTACTTCCCGCCCGTCGCCGGGTTGAAGGGCAAGAGCGACACGCGATCCGCCCCGAGGCCCACCACCAGCCGCGCCAGGTCGCCGATGGTCGCCTCGTCATCGTTGACGCCCGGGATCAGCGGTACCCGCACGATCACGTCCGCGCCCGACTCGATCAGCCGCCGCAGGTTCGCCAGGATCGGCTCGTTCGACGCGCCCGTGTGCTCCTCGTGGGCCGCCGGATCCGGGTGCTTCACGTCGAAGAGGAAGAGGTCGATGACCTCGACCAGCCGCTCGAGCGTCCCCCACGCCGCGAAGCCGCACGTCTCCATTGCCATGTGGATGCCGGCCTCGCGGCACAGGGCGGCGATGGCGTGGGCGAAGTCCGGCTGCGCCAGCGGCTCGCCGCCGGTGAGGGTCACGCCCCCGCCGGTGCGCGCGAAGAAGGGCATGAGGCGCTCGGCGTGATCGGCGATCTCCCCTGCGGTAGTGGCCCGCCCGCGGATCTCCAGCGCCCCGGCCGGGCAGGCCTCGACGCACGCGCCGCAGAGGGTGCAGCGTGCGCGGTCCTCGGGGGCAATCAGCCCGAGGCGCCGCACGCGCTGCGGGCAGATGTTGACGCACGCCCCGCAGTGCACGCAGCGCGTCTCGAACCAGACGATCTCGGGCCCCCGAGCCTGCGACTCGGGGCTGTGGCACCACGCGCACGTCAGCGGACAGCCCTTGAGGTAGACGGTCATGCGCACGCCGGGTCCGTCGTGCAGCGCGGTCTCGTCGATGTCAAAGATCGTGCCCGTCACGGCGCGCAGGTTGGCCATCACCAGCCCAGCTCCTCGCGCGCGATGACCTCCTCCTGTGCCTGTGGGCACAGGAGCACGAAGGGCACGAGGTAGCCGCCGATGCGCACGAACAGGTCAGGGTACTCGTCGGGGCTACGCTGGGCCGCGCGCATCGCCGCGGTGGAGGCGAGGTTGAACTGCATCTGGTACGCGCCGAGGTCGAGCGCCGCCTCGACCAGGCCCTTGAGCGCGTCCGCGCCCTCGTCGGTGTCGAGCACGTTGGCCTGGAAGCGCACGTTGCAGGTCGTGCCGCCCAGCGCGCGCGACTGGTCGAACTGGTCGGTGATCGAGCGCACCAGCGACGGGAAGCCGCGCGTCTGCACGCCGGTGCAGTTCATGATCGAGTTCGCCAGCGGCTCGCCCGCCAGGCGCCCGTCGGGCGTCGCCGGGGTCTGCGTGCCGTAGTTGATCCAGACGGTCCAGCCCAGGAAGCCGGGCAGGAAAGGCCCACCCAGGTAGTTCGTGTTGCCCTCGATGAGGTCGCACCAACCGCCCGCAACTTCACCGAACAGCCGGTTGCCCAGCGGATCGTCCGTCCCGTGCTTGGGGCAATCACGGAGGATCGCGCGGCGCAGGTCGTCGTGGCCCTCGAAGTTGTCGCGCAGCGCCGACCGCAGCCCGTCGAGCGTCATGCGCCCGGCACCCGTCAGCGTCTGGATGGCCGCCAGCCCGTCCAC
>JALGUI010000779.1:1834-2472 GCA_029820915.1 Candidatus Zipacnadia bacterium
CCCTCGATCAGGCATGACAGCAGCGGGAAGAGCCGGTGGATCGACTGCAGGTACATGTCGCGGTTGCACTGGATGATCGCGCCATCGACGGCGTGGCGCAGCACGCTCAGGAAGGCCTGGCGCAACTCCAGGTACGTCTGGGGCTGCGCGTCGGCCATGCGCGCGGTCGCCTGTCGCCAACCCAGCGGCGGGTCGGCCAGGCGCAGGCCGACGTCCGCCGCGAAATCGTCGGCGTGGCCCTTCTCCGGGTGCACGCCGCCGAACAGCGCGTACAGCAGGCACATCGGGATGTTGACGTAGGGCCACGCCACGTGCGGGTTGCTCCGACCCATGATCGAGGTCTCGGTGCAGGTGCTGGGCAGGTGGTCCACGGCGTGCTCGAAGGGGACGCCGCGGCGCACGAGGCCCTTCGTGATCTGGTCCGAGTTGAAGAACGAGGGCTGGCCCTTGCCGTTGCGCAGCAGCGCCAACGCCCGGCGCATGAAGGCGTCGTCGATGTTGGCGTGCCAGGAGATGTCGATGCCGGGGAAGTACATCTGCACGCGGTCGGTCAGCTCGAGGATGCGCCAGGACAGCTCGTTGGTGGCATCCGAGCCGTCTGGCTTCCGCCCGCCGATGACCAGGATCACCGCGCTCAT
>JALGUI010000069.1 GCA_029820915.1 Candidatus Zipacnadia bacterium
CATTCTCTTGCCTGTGATGCAGAGGCGCAACCCTCTCGCCCGGAGGAGCATCGGGCCATGGACGAGCTGTCGGACAGCCACGACAAGCTCGCCGTCTCAGTGGTCATCCCCGTCTACAACGAGGAGGAGGCCATCCCACACCTCTGCGACGCTCTGGCCGGCGCGCTCGAGGAGCTGGACCGCTCATGGGAGGTACTGCTCGTCGATGACGGCAGCAGCGATGGGAGCCCCGAGCGACTAGACGAGGCGGCCGCACGCGATCCGCGGTTCGTCGCCATCCATCTGCGCCGCAACTACGGTCAGACCGCGGCGATGTCGGCGGGCTTCGACCACGCGCGCGGCGACGTCATCGTCGCCATGGACGCGGACCTGCAGAACGACCCGGCCGATATCCCGAAGCTCCTGGCGAAGCTCGACGAGGGCTACGACGTGGTGAGCGGCTGGCGCAGGCACCGCGAGGACAACTGGCTCACCCGCGTGCTGCCCTCCCGCATCGCGAACTGGCTCATCTCCTGGAGCACGGGCGTGCGCCTGCACGACTACGGTTGCTCGTTGAAGGCCTACCGGCGCGAGATCCTGCGCGACGTGCGCCTGTATGGCGAGATGCACCGCTTCATCCCCGCGCTGGCCTACTGGGCCGGCGGCAGCATTGCCGAGGTGGAGGTATCCCACCAGCCGCGACGGTGGGGCAGCAGCAAGTACGGGCTGGGGCGCATCACGCGCGTGTTCCTCGACCTGCTGACCGTCAAGTTCCTGCTGTCGTACGCCACCCGCCCCATTCAGGTCTTCGGCAAGTGGGGGCTGGTGATGGGCTTCATCGGCTTCGCCATCGCGCTGTGGCTGTCGATCCAGAAGGTCTTCTACGGCGCGGAGCTGGCCAATCGCCCGGCGCTGTTGTTCGCGGTGCTGTTGATGCTCGTCGGCCTGCAGTTCATCACCATGGGGCTGCTGGCCGAGCTGCAGGCCCGCACCTACTACGAGGCGCAGCGCAAGCCCATCTACGCCGTGCGCGCGATCAGCGACGGTCGCCACGCGTGACGGCCGTCACGCCGGTCCGACCTCGCGGCGGACCAACTCCTCGACCTCATCGAGCCACGCGGCCCGCTGCTCGGGCGTGCTCGTCCACATGATGAGGTGTTGCGGACGATAGCGACCTGGGCCTTGAGCGGCCCCTCCGGCACACCTTCGCCACCGTCGCCGCCCGTCGTCGGCTGCCCTCCCCGGGCGCGCGCCTTGCAGGAGCCATGGCCCGTGTGGTTGAATAGGGGCGCGTCAGCAGTGTGGCGAGGACGGCGGTGCCCGATGACGCCGGCCGAGGATGTTGAACGCCATTGCTGCCCGGTCTGTGGTGCGGCCCTGCCCACGGACCGCGGCCTGAGACGCTGCCCCCGGTGCGGCGCCCGAAACCTGTGGCTGCCCCCGAGCCCAGCGATAGGGCCAGGCATCGTGCTCTTCAACGCCCGCCTGTGCGGGATCATGGCGGGGATCCAGGTCGGGCTGATCGCACTGCTCGTGGCCGGATACCGCGTCCCCATCCCGTGGGGCGTCGGGCTGGTCATGGCGACGCTGCCCGTCGTGGGCTACCTGATCGCGAGTGAGGCGGCCCGGCGCGCGCCGGCAGCCTGGCGCGCGAGCCTGCTGGTGGGCGCGCTGGCCCTCAACGCCGGACTGCTGGTGGCGCTGACCGCGGACATCCTGGGCATGACGGACCCCGTGGTCCTGGCGGGGATCACGGCCGGAGTGGCGGCGTCGCTTGCGCCGCTCATCCGGAGCGCCGTGATGCACGGGGATCCGTAGAGGCCGGTGGCGCCAGGCAGCCTGCCGTTCGCGTCGTACCGTCGCACGACATGAGTCTGGAGGTCCGAGAGATGTCCGTTCGAGATGAGGTAATGAAGGCGGCACAGAGCGCACGCGACGCCGGCCGCCGGCTGGCGAACATGAGCGCCGAAGAGCGTGCCGGGGCCCTGCGAGCGATGGCCCAGGCCCTGCGCGACAGCGCCGCGCGCATCATGGACGCCAACGCAAGGGACATGAAGGCGGGCGAGGAGGCCGGGCTGAGCGCAGCCATGCTCGACAGGCTCTTCCTCGACGAGGAGCGCATCGAGGAGATCGCGGTGGCGCTCGAGGAGATCGCCGACCTGCCCGACCCCGTGGGCCACGTGCTCAAGGAGTGGACCATCGACAACGGCCTGCACATCCAGCGTGTGGCGGTGCCCATCGGCGTCATCGCCATCATCTACGAGTCGCGCCCGAACGTTACCGCCGACGCCGCCGGGCTGTGCATCAAGTCGGGGAACGCATGCGTGCTGCGCGGCGGCTCGGAGGCCATCAACTCCAACCTGGCGCTGGCCGAGGTGCTGTCGGAGGCGGCGGTGGCCGCGGGCCTGCCCGCCGGCTGCGTCTCGATGATCCCGGTGACCGACCGCGAGGCGGTCCAGATCATGTGCCGGCTGCCCGAGCACATCGACCTGATCGTGCCGCGCGGCGGCAAGGACCTGATCCGCGCCGTCACCGAGAACGCGCAGGTGCCGGTGCTCAAGCACTATCGCGGCATGACGCAGATCTACGTGGACGAGCACGCCGATCTCGACCTCGCCGTCAACATCGTGCACAACTCCAAGGTCCAGCGGCCGGGGGTGTGCAACGCGGTCGAGAACCTCTTCGTGCACCGGGGCGCGGCCCGCGTGCTGCGCGCGATCGTGGCGGACCTGCGAGAGGCCGGCGTGGAGATCCGCGGCTGCGCGCGCACCAGGGAGATGGCCGAGGGCGTCAACCCCGCGACCGACGAGGACTTCGACACCGAGTACCTGGACCTGATCCTATCGATCATGGTCGTGGACTCGCTCGACGACGCGCTCGAGCGGATCGCCCGCCACACCTCGGGGCTGACCGAGGCCATCATCACCGAGGACGAGGCGGTCGCCGAGCGCTTCCTGCGCGAAGTGGACTCCGCGGCGGTCTACCACAACGCCTCGACCCGGCTGACCGACGGCGGGGTGTTCGGGCTCGGCGCCGAGATCGGCGTGTCCACGGACAAGCTCCATGCGCGCGGCCCGGTCGGGGCCGCGGAGCTGACCATCTACAAGTACGTGTGCCGCGGCGACGGTCAGATTCGCACCTGAGGGGATGGCACGTGGGCACTGAGGCGGAGCAGGACAGGCCCGGGCGGGTGGTCGTCAAGGTCGGCACGCGGCTGGTGGTTGACACCGCGGGCACGCCGCGCCGGGAGTTCCTCGAGGCCATGGCCGGCGACATCCGGCGGCTCGCGGACGAGGGCGTCGAGGTAGTCCTCATCACCTCGGGCGCGGTCGGTCTCGGCCGGCGGCTGATCTTCGAGCCGGGCAGGCAGCTCAAGCCGCACGAGCGGCCCTCGGCGGCCGCCGTCGGCCAGCCCGTGCTGATGCGCCACTGGGCCGAGGCGCTGGCTCGGGTCGATCTCGTGCCCGCTCAGGTGCTGCTCACCCTGGACGACGTCGTTGATCGCAGCCGTTGCATTCGCCTGCGCGACACGCTCGAGGACCTGCTGGGGTGGGGCGCGGTGCCGGTGCTCAACGAGAACGACAGCGTGTCCGTTGAGAGCGTGACCTTCGGCGAGAACGATCTACTGGCGGCGATGGTCGCGGTGGCGGTTGCGCCCGCCGAACTGCTGGTCATCCTGTCGGACCAGGAAGGGCTGTACACGGCTGATCCGCGTTCGGACGACAGCGCCGAGCTGATCCGGCGCGTGGAGCCGGACGAGGACGTCGGACGATACGCGTCGGGCGCGGGCGGACCGGAATCGCTGGGGGGCATGGCCCGCAAGATCGAGGCGGCGCGGCGGGCCACGGACTGCGGCACCCGCGTGGTCATCGCCGACGGGAACCGCGCGGGCGTACTGCCGGGCATCATCGCCGGGGAGCAGGTCGGCACGTGCATGATCGCCCGGCCGCGCATGCCCAGCCGCAAGGCATGGCTCGCGGTCCACGAGAAGCCTCGTGGCCTCGTGGTAGTGGACGACGGGGCGCGCAGGGCGCTGCTGCAGCCCGATGGCTCGAGCCTGCTGCCCAGTGGGATCGTGGCGGTGCGCGGCGACTTCCGGGCCGGGGACCTGGTGACGGTGCAGGACGGGCAGGGGCGCGAGATCGCTCGCGGGCTGACCAACTACTCGGCGGCCGATACCGACGCGATCAAGGGCCGACATTCGTCGCGGATCGCCGACCTGCTCGGCAGGGCCGGCGTGGACGAGGTCATCCATCGCGATGACATGGTAGTCAACGCCGGCGACTAGCCGGCGTCGGCGCGCATGACAAAGCGGCCCCCACCGGTGGCGGGGGCCGCTTCGCATGTGCGATGTCTCCTGGCGAGCCGCTAGCCACCAGCAGGCGGCGCCTCCGGAGCGTCGGCGGGCGGCGCCACGTCCTCGGCCGGGGCCTCTGTGGCCTCGCCCTCGGGAGCTACCTCGCCCTCTGTGGCCTCGTCGCCCGGGGGCAGTACCTCGCCCTCAGGAGCGACTTCGCCCTCAATCGGCGGCTCAGGCGGGATCTCGTCCACGATGATGCCCTCGTCCACCGGCGGCTCGCTCGGGCAGCCGCTGATCGTCATCATGATCAGCATGGCACCGAGCAACATCGCAAGCACCGCAATGATGCCCCACTTCGTGTGCATTGTGCAGCCTCCTTCACCTGTTGGCGCGCCGTGAGGCGCGATGTACGCCGTCGCCACGTGTGGCGACGGAGCCGAAGCGCCCTTCGTGTGCCCGAGCGGGCGCGAACGGTCAGCCGTTCATGACGTCCGACGCGCTGTAACTGCGCCGCAGCAGCGCGCGGACCTGCCGCACCTCGTCCTCGGTGATCGGCCCGGTGTCGTCCCAGGCCCCGGGATCGAGATCCGCCTCCCATACCAGGCCGAGGCCGGCCTCGGCCTGCTTGTCCAAGCCGTAGGCGCCGGGTTCGGCGAGGATCTCCGCGGCCCTCTCGAAGCTGGCCTGAGCCGCGTCCTCGAAGCCGGCGGCCTGCAGCACATTGCCGATCCACCAGTGGATGTGGCCATCGAAGGCCTCGCCGGTCAGCCCGTCCTGGAACGCGCTCACCGCGCTCAGGCAGGTCAACCGGAAGCGGTCCTCATCATCGATCTCGCGCCGCCCGCTCTCCGGGCTGAAGCGCGTGAAAGCCTGTGTCGCCAGCTCGTAGCGGTTGTAGCCCAGCGCGAACTGCACCAGCGGATGCTCGGCACCGACCTCCAGCGCCGCCTCCAGCCGCTCCACGACCCGGTCCACCGCGGCGAGTTGGGAGTAGCACTCGGCCGACAGCAGCAGCCTGCCGATCTCCGCGGCCCCGGTGGTCTCATCCATCGCGAGTTGCTCCAACAGCACGCGCAGCCCGATGTCGCGCTTCTGAGCCGAGGACCGCACGTTGCCCAGCGTCACCTGGTCCTCGGTCGCGAAGACCTCCAGTGCTCGGTGGTAGCGCTCCACGACCTCCAGGAACTCCAGGAAGCGCAGGCGCAGGCCCTGCGATCCGCGGCCATCACCGGCCAGGTAGTCGGCGATCAACTCGTAGTACGCCACAGCGAATGACGACGTAGTCTCGTGGTCAGAGAGCTGCTCCAGCCGGTCATAGATCTCTTCCTGGTCGGCGTAAGCCATTGCCTCGGTGCCTACCTCACTGCCCCTGGTTCGATGGCCACACGCGTACTTCTGCGCCGACCCGTTGACTCCTCTTCCGCAACCCACGATTCTCCGTCATGCCCGAGACCGACAGAGGCCGACCAGGCGGCCGACGCCGGCTTCTCGCCCGCGACGATCTATCTAGTTCAGCTCGATCGTCGCACCGGCCTCCTCCAACTTCGCCTTCATCGCCTCGGCCTCCTCCTTCGAGACGGCCTCGGCCACGACGGCCCCCGGCGCGGACTCCACCAGCTCCTTGGCCTCCTTCAGGCCCAGAGAGGTCGAGACCTCGCGCACGGCCTTGATTACCTTGATCTTCTCCGCGCCGGCGTCCGCGATGACGACGTCGAACTCGGTCTGCTCCTCCTCGGCCTCGCCACCGCCCTCCGCCCCAACCCCCGCGATGGCCACGGGCGCGGCCGCCGTCACGCCGTACTTCTCCTGGAGCTTGTCCTTGAGTTCGACGAGCTCCAGCACCGTCAGCTTGTCTACCGCTTCGATGACCTCGTCAACCGTCACTTGTGATCTCCCTTTCAGGGTGCTTCTGAATGCTGGGCGCGCGCCGTGCGCGCCCGTCAGGCGGCCTCGGCCCCGCCCTGTTCGTCGGCGATCGCCTGGAGCGTGAAGACCAACTCCGAGATGAGCCCGCTGAGCGTGAACACCAGCTCGCGAACCGGTCCGGCGAAGCTACCGACCACCTCGGCGATGAGCTGGTCGCGGCCCCCCACCTTCGACAGGCGCTCGATCTCCTGCGGCGAGAGCACCCGGTCCTCCACCACGGCCGCCCGCACCGGTGGCTGATCGTGGTCCTTGGCGAACTCGGCCAGGACCTTCAGTGGCTCGATCGGGTCCGCCGTGCAGTAGGTCAGGGCGTTCGGTCCGGTCAGCAGTTCGGCCAGCGACTCGTAGCCGGTCCCGGCGACGGCAATCTTGAGCAAGCGGTTCTTGACCACCTGTAGCCTGCCCCCCACCTCGATGAGCCGGCCTCTGAGCTCATCCGCCTCGACGACCGTCAGCCCCTCGAAGGACGTGAGGTAGATGCTGGTGGCTGCGTCGAGACGCTCCTTCATCTCCTGCACTGCCTGCTTCTTTACCTCTGTGGGAATCGCGGTTCACCTCCTCCCTCTGCCCGGCGCCCGAATGCGAAGCGGGAGCGCCCAAGGCAGGCGCTCCCGCGAAAGCACACGACGTCGCTTTGCGCTCGGATGCATCCTGGCCTCGGCTGGCGGAGCCCGGCGCTCCATTACGCCCCGCGGCTTGTGCGGGACACCGGCTGTCTTGAGCCTGAACTGATTCGGCTGAGATCGTACCCGGCTATCGCGTCACGCGACGGCCCGCCGCGTGACGACGTCCGACACCTCGACTTTGATCCCCGGCCCCATGGTGGACGACAGGGCGATGCCGCGGATGTAGCGGCCGGTCGCCGACGCGGGCCGCGCCGCCACGACCGCGTCCATTAGGGTCCGGAAGTTCTCGCTCAACTGCTCCCTCGTGAAGGAGACGCGGCCGACGGGCACATGTAGCACGGCGCCTCGATCCATCTTGAACTCGACCTTGCCGCTCTTGAGGGACTCGACCGCGCCGCCGATGTCATCCGTGATGTTGCCCGCCTTCTTCGACGGCATGCGCGGGCCGAGTTGCTTGCCCAGGGGGCCAACGATGCGCATCATCTGCGGCTGGGCCACCAGGACGTCGAACTCGTCCCAGCCGTCGCGGATGGCCTCGACCAGGTCCTCGCCGCCCACGCGCTCGGCCCCGGCGTCCTCGGCGTCGCGCACCGCCTCGCCCTCGGCGAAGACGGCCACCCTCGGGACCCTGCCGGTTCCGTGGGGCAAGACGACGGTCCCGCGCACGTTCTGGTCGCCCTTGCCCGCGGCCACGCCGAGCTTGATGGCGCACTCCACCGTCTCGTCGAAGCCCACGGTCGCGATCTCCTGGAGCAGCTCGAGGGCCTCGTCCAGCGTGTAGTCGCGCCGGACATCGACCTGCTCCCTCGCCTCCCCGTAGCGCCTGCTGTGCTTCCTGGGCATGCGGCTCACCTCTGTGCGCGACGAATCCTGACGTGATCGCGGACGGCCGCCCGACCTAGCCGGTCTCGGCGGCCCCCTCGACCGCTTCAGCGCCCTCGGCCGCCTCAGAGCCCTCCTCGGCGGTCGGAGCCGCCGCGATGGCGGGCGTGACCGCCTCAACGACCGTGTCCTCCGGGGCCACGTACTGCGTGTCGGTCGCCTCCTCGACGACCTTGATGCCCATGCTCAGGGCGGTGCCGGCCACGATCCGCGCCGCCCCGTCCATGTCCCGGGCGTTGAGGTCCGCCATCTTGATCTCCGCGATCTCGCGGACCTGCTCCCACGTCACCTCGCCCACGAACATCTTGCCCGCCTGCCCGCTCGCCTTCTCCAGCCCTGCGGCCTTCTTGAGCAGGCTCGATGCGGGGGGGCTCTTGGTGATGAAGTCGAAGCTGCGGTCGGCGTAGACCGTGATCTCGACCGGGATGATATCCCCCATCTGCTGCGCGGTCTGCGCATTGAAGGTCTTGCAGAAGTCCATGATGTTCAGACCGTGCTGGCCCAGAGCCGGGCCGACCGGCGGAGCCGGCGTGGCCTTGCCCGCCGGGCACTGGAGCTTGATGGTGGTCAGTACCTTCTTCGCCATGTCGGGCGCTCCTTACAGCTTCTCGACCTGCGTGAAGTCCAACTCCACCGGCGTCTCGCGACCGAAGATCGAGATGAGTACCTTGAGCGTCTCGCGCTCGGCGTTGACCTCGACGATCCTGCCGGTGAATTCACCGAACGGCCCCTCCGTCACGCGCACACTCTGATCGATCGCCCAGATCGCCTTGGGGCGCCGGCTCTCCTCGCCCACGACCTCGAGGATCTGCCTGACCTCCTCGGCCCTCAGGGGCACCGGCTGGTCGGATGAGCCGACGAAGTGGGTGACTCCGTTGGTCTGGGTGATGAGCTGGCGCATCTCGTCGCTGGCGTCCACCTCGATGAGCACGTACCCCGGATAGAGCTTGCGCTTCACCTCGCGGCGCTGACCGCTGGCGGAGCGGATCTCGGTCTCGGTGGGCACCAGGATGCGGCCGAGCAGGTGTGAGAGGTCCTTGGCCTCGGCCATCTTCTCGATGCTGGCCTTGACCTTGTTCTCCTTGCCTGTCAGCGTGTGGACAACGTACCACTGCTTGGCCATGTGCCCTGCCTCTTGTCCCGCCGATCGACGCCGCGCGCTACTTGTAGAGGCGCAGTGCCCCCACGATGTTCGTGAAGATGATATCCAGAAGCCCAACCCAGACCGCGACAATGGCCACGGCCACGATAACGACGCCGGTGAAGGCATAGGTCTCCTCGTGGCTGGGCCAGACGACGCGCTGGAGTTCCATCCAGACGTCCTTGAGGAAGCTCCTAAGTTGCCTGAACGGACGGGTCAGACGCTCCAACATCGATGTCCTCTCCTGGAGGCTCCCACGCGGCGCCGGCGAGCGGGCCCAACGGGAGCGACGCCCCGGGAGGTACACGGCGGGCGCCCAAGCACTGCGCCCGCGTCGTGCCCTGTGTGGCCTCTTGTTGGCGCCTCCCAGCGGCGCCGCCCAGTTCCGTTGCTGGCAGGGGCAGCGGGACTCGAACCCACAACCGCCGGTTTTGGAGACCGGTGCTCTGCCAAATTGAGCTATGCCCCTGCCCACGGCTTTCTGGGGCGAACGCGACCGTGCTACTTGCGCAGCCGCGTCTCCTTGTGTTCGGTATGTCTTCGGCAGACCGGGCAGTATTTGCGCAGCGTCAGGTTGTCCGGGCTGTTCTGCCGGTTCTTCTCCGTGTAGTAGTTGTATTCGCTGCACTCGCTGCAGCGGAGGATGATCTTCGTTGCCGGCATAGTGTCACATCCGCCCCATTACTCGATGACCTTGGTGACGACGCCCGCGCCGACCGTCAGACCGCCCTCGCGGACGGCAAAGCGAACGCCCTCTTCCATCGCGATCGGCTGGATCAACTCGATGCTCATGCTGACGTTGTCGCCAGGCATGACCATCTCCACGCCCTCAGGCAGCGTCACATCGCCGGTCACGTCCGTGGTGCGGAAGTAGAACTGCGGCCG